>QOAH01000100.1 GCA_003978185.1 Candidatus Thioglobus sp. | reverse complement strand
CGTACGGCTTTAACCCCTTTTTGATGGCCTTGGATGCGAGGCAAGAAGCGTTTCGACGCCCAACGACCGTTGCCGTCCATAATAATTGCAATGTGTTTAGGGGTGTTCATGGGCGCTAATTATACCTATAGGTCGGCACCAGCCTTTTGAAAGTATAAATACGGTAAAATTACGCTTATGAGCTTAGCTAAAAGAATTATTCCTTGCCTTGATGTGCGTGATGGTCGCGTGGTTAAGGGTGTGCAATTTGTTGATATTAAAGATGCTGGCGACCCTATTGAGGTGGCTAAGCGCTATGATCTTGAGGGCGCTGACGAGATTACATTTTTAGATATTACAGCCTCACACGAAGGGCGCGACACCACCGTACACATGGTGGAAAGCATCGCCGAACAGGTGTTTATTCCGCTCACCGTTGGTGGCGGTATTCGTAAACCTGAAGATGTGAGAGTAATGCTCAACGCAGGTGCGGACAAAGTTGCGGTAAACTCGGCTGCAATTTTTAATCCTGGTTTAATTAATGAACTCAGCGCAAAGTTTGGCTCTCAATGTATTGTAATAGCCATTGACGCAAAACAAGTGTCAAGCAATCCGCCAAAATGGGAAATTTTTACCCATGGCGGGCGTAAATCAACTGGTATAGACGCTGTTGAATGGGCGGTAAAAATGACCGAAGGCGAACACGGTGCTGGTGAGGTGTTATTAACCTCAATGGATTGTGACGGCGTTAAAACTGGTTTTGATTTGGCATTGACTAGAGCAGTTTCTGATGCAGTTAACGTGCCAGTGATTGCCTCAGGTGGTGTGGGTAATCTAGAGCATTTGTCTGAAGGTGTATTAAAGGGCGGTGCTGATGCAGTGCTAGCGGCCAGTATTTTTCATTTTGGGGAATATACAGTAGCCGAAGCAAAGCTGGCCATGCAAAAAAATGGCATAGAAGTTAGGCTGTAGCTTTACCAGTATTGATTTTTTAACGACTTAAGCGTATCATTTTGCGCTTTGTCAAACAAGGTTTTTTATGAATTCTAAAAAAGAATTATGGATATTATTGGCTTCGTTTATTTTGCCAATTGCACTCGGCACAGCGTTTTTTTATTGGAACCCGACTGCTTTCACCAGCAATACGGTTAATTACGGGGAGTTTGTTAATCCAATCATTACTACGGAAGAACAAGATGTGGTTTTTGCTAAGGACACCAAGGGCAGTTTGCAAGGTTTGTGGACGTTGGCATATGTAACTAATCATTGTGATGATGCCTGTATAAAAACACTTGATGACATGAAAACCACACGCACACTCGTAAACGAGAACATGCGCCGCATTCAGCGGTTGTTATTAATTGATGGCTCTACCGATATTAGAGAGCACGGTTTGTTGATTGCTCACCCGAGTGAGGCGCTTAGTCAACAATTGATGAGATTTCCAAACAACTCCTTGTTTTTAATTGATCCAATATTATGCTACATTACAACCCACAAACATTGGTGATTAAGCGTGTACTTAAGGACTTAAAGCGCCTACTTAAATTATCACGTATCGGTTAAACGGAGATTATTATGCCCTCATTAAGTGATTTACTTGGTTTATGTAAACTCAAAGTTGTTGCACTGATTCTATTAACGGCTGTGGTCGGCATGTTCTTATCCGTGCCAGCGCCATTTTTACCTGATGCATGGTTAGTTATTAGCGCCTCAATCGGCATTAGTATGGCCGCAGCATCTGCAGCGGTGTTTAATCACGTGGTTGATGAGCAAATTGACATGCAGATGTCGCGTACCGATCAACGTCCCTTGCCACAAGGCAAGGTCAGTCGTAGTCAAGCCCTGGTTTGGGGTGTATTTTTGGGTGTGATTGGTTTGGGAATTTTGCAACTGTTTGTTAACACCATCACCATGGTGCTCACTTTTATTTCACTCATTGGCTATGCGGTTGTCTACACCATGTACCTCAAGCGCGCTACACCACAAAATATTGTGATTGGTGGCGCTGCAGGTGCCGCACCGCCAGTGCTTGGCTGGACGGCAATTACTGGTACGCAAGGCATTGAATATGCATTGCTTTTATTTTTAATTGTGTTTATCTGGACGCCACCACACTTCTGGGCATTGGCCATTTATCGAGTTGAAGAGTACAGAAAAGTTGATGTACCGATGTTGCCAGTAACGCACGGATTGGCTTACACCAGATTACAAATTTTACTTTACACAGTGTTGTTATTGCTGGTAACACTATTGCCTTATTTAGCAGGCATGTCAGGCTTAATTTATCTTTCTGCAGCCTTAATTTTAGGTTTTATGTTCTTAGCATATTCGATCAAAATATACAGAAACCCTGATGATAATAAAATTGCCTGGGCCACATTTATGTTCTCAGTCAACTATTTAATGTTATTATTTGTAGCATTGCTGGTAGATCACTACTGGCTCATTACTTTATAAAGGAATGTTATGAAAGGACTAGGCCAAGTATTTAAAGCGGTAACATCAGCTATGATTGGCGTCGGCAAAAGAGAAGACTTAATTAAGGACTTTGAACGCACAGAAAAACAAGGTCCATGGCCTTACATTATTGTTGGCTTAATAATGACAGGAGTGTTTATTATGTTAGTAATAGCCGTCGTTAAGTTCGCTCTATCTTAGTCTAGCGCTTCAATAATCAAATCAAGTGCGACTGCCATTTTCTTGGCGTTATGTGGATTAGTGAGTAAACCCGTTAATTCTAGATTGGGGTTAAGCAGTAAATAACTGGCGGTATGGTTAACCAAATAGTTGTCTTTTTTTGCGACCTTCACTCCCTTCATCGACATTGACATTTTTTTATCGCCTTTTTCGACTGGATGCTGAGAGTGGTCTTTCGACACCCTTTCTTTGATCTGAACAATTTCGTGATAAACCCCCAGCGCCCTTGTTAATTTGTTTAGCGCTTCATCTTCAGCACTTAGCCCGATGAAGTTGGTGTTAAATCGTTTGACAAAGGTAGCTAGGTTGCCAACATCACGATTTGGATCGACCGAGATAAATATAACTTGTAGCTTGTCAGCCTGTTGCATCATGCCTAGTGTTTGATTGAGTATTGCCAAGTCTATTGGGCACACGTCTGGGCACGACG
>QOAH01000069.1 GCA_003978185.1 Candidatus Thioglobus sp. | reverse complement strand
AAATGTTCAATTGAGCTGTGCATAGCTTCAATTACTGGCTGTGGATATAGACCCATAATTAATACTGCTAATGCCAAGATTGCCAAGACAAAGAACTCGCGCCCATTAATATCGTTCAAATTTTCTACTGCAGGATTGGTAATTGGACCCCAGAATACACGCTTGACCATCCATAAGGTGTAGGCTGCACCAACAATTAGTGTTGTCGCTGCTAATACCGCGTACCAAATATTGGCCTGAAGCGCAGCTAGGATCACCATAAATTCACCAACAAAGCCGGATGTGCCTGGCAAGCCAGCATTGGCCATCGCAAACAGTACGGCAAAGCCGGTGAACTTAGGCATCGAGTTTATCACGCCGCCATATGTTGAAATTTCTCTTGAATGTAGACGATCGTACAATACACCTACCACTAAGAACATGGCAGCTGAAATAAATCCATGTGAAATCATCTGTACCATAGCACCTTCAAGCCCTAGTAGGGCACCTTCAACACTACCGCTATTGATTGATACAATATTACCATCTGCACCCATTTTTAGAATAAAGAACAAGGCAAATACACCCAAAGTCACAAACCCCATGTGTGAAATCGAAGAATAAGCGATCAGCTTTTTCATGTACTAAGGCAACAAAGCCAATATAAACAATGGCAATGAGAGATAGGGCAATCACTACATCTGCAAACTGTAAAGACGCATCTGGCGTAATCGGTAATGAAAAACGAAAAAAGCCATAACCACCCATTTTTAACATAATGGCTGCTAGAATCACAGAACCGCCAGTAGGCGCTTGTACGTGAGCGTCTGGTAGCCATGTATGTACTGGGAACATTGGAACTTTTACAGCGAATGCCACAAAGAATGCCCAGAATATCCACGCCTGCTCTGTCGCTGTCAAGCTTAAATTATGCATATCTAGAATTGAAAACGAACCACCTTTGGTATACATATATATTAACGACACCAACAACATTACTGAACCTAAGAATGTATATAGGAAGAACTTAATAGCGGCATACACACGATTATCGCCACCCCATATACCAATGATTAAAAGCATTGGAATCAGTGACGCTTCCCAAAAGGCATAAAATAAAATTGCGTCTAGCGATGAAAATACACCAATAATCAAGCCTTCCATCATTAAAAATGCCGCCATATAATGTGCGGTTCTACGAGTGATAACTTCCCAGCCAGCAATAATGACTAGAATGGTTGAGAACGTTGTTAGGATAATGAGTGGCATCGAAATACCATCAACACCAATATGGTAGTTGATATCAAAATAAGAAATCCACGATACTTTCTCTTCAAATTGCATCAGATGTGTTGTGCTGTCAAAATCTGTATAAAGACTTAACGACATCACAAATATAACAACAGAGATTGCTACACTTAACCACTTTGCTGTCTCAGCGCGATCATTACCAATCAGGATAACCAATGCGCCACCTAAGATTGGTAGCCAAATTAATAAACTCAATAGTTCCATAGTTATAACTCGATAGATAGTAATGGGTTATCGCCTGCAAACAGCACCCAAGTTAAAATAATTAATAAACTGAAAATCATGAAGAATGCATAATGATAAACATAACCAGTTTGAATCGGTCGAACCACAGAGCCAATAAAGCCAACCAGTCTTGCACTGCCGTTCACTAAAATTTTGTCAATCAGCATAGAGTCAGACACTTTCCATAACAAATTACCCAATTTCTTGATGCCATTAACAAAGACGATTTCATTAAAACGATCAAATCCGTATAAAGATTCCAAGGCGTAGTTAGTTCGGTGGAAGGTTTTCTGTATCCAGTCAGCCCACTGTGTGCGATATAGTGACAATATCCAGGCAGCTACAATACCGCCGACCATCATCCAGAATGGTAGTGTTTGCACCGCATGAGGAATCATTGCAGCCGCACTATCGAACATTTTTGATAGTTCAGTCATTGATACGTGTTTAGCTGCATCAACGGTAATGGCGTTATCTAACCAACCGTTAAATAACATTGGATCGATGGTGAAATAACCAATCACCGCTGAAGGAATTGCTAACGCAATTAATGGGAAAGTAATCGATGGCGCTGACTCATGCAGATGTTCTTCAGTGTGGTGATCAACGCGTGATTTTCCATGGAATACCAAAAAGAACATTCTGAACGAATAGAAAGCGGTAATAAAGACACCGGCAACAACAGCGTAGTAAACCCATTCTGCGTATGGTAATGATGAGAAGTGTACCGCTTCAATAATCATGTCTTTTGAATAGAAGCCGGCAAAGCCTGGGAAGCCGATCAAAGCAATCAAAGCAAGTGTGCCGATCAAAGCTGTCCAATAAGTGATTGGCATTTTTTTACGCAAACCACCCATTTTACGAATGTCTTGCTGGTGATGCATGGCCACAATCACTGAGCCCGCACCTAAGAATAATAATGCTTTAAAAAAGGCGTGTGTCATCAGGTGGAAAATCGCCACCGAATAAGCACTCACGCCTAAGGCAACGGTCATATAGCCTAATTGTGATAACGTAGAGTATGCCACCACTTTTTTAATATCGTTTTGAACAATGCCCAATAGACCCATGAATAAGGCAGTAATAGCACCAACTACCATAACCACAGTCAATGCTACATCGCTAAGCTCAAACATTGGTGACATACGTGACACCATAAAGATACCGGCTGTGACCATGGTCGCTGCATGGATGAGTGCTGAAATTGGTGTTGGACCTTCCATTGAGCCTGGCAGCCAAACGTGTAATGGTACTTGTGCTGATTTACCCATTGCACCTACGAATAACAATAGGCAAATAACAGTAATTAAGTCCGCACCCCATAGTGATTGACCCACAACCTTGTCTAAGCTTGAAAATACTTCCATATAATCAAGTGAGCCACTAAAAGCTAGCACCAGACCAATGCCTAATAAGAAGCCAAAGTCACCAACACGGTTAACTATGAAAGCTTTCAGGTTGGCCTCAACAGCTGATTCTTTATGATGCCAAAAACCAATCAATAAGTATGAAACAAGGCCCACTGCTTCCCAACCAAAGAACAATTGCATGAAATTATTACTCATGACCAGCATAAACATTGAGAAAGTGAACAATGAGATATAGCTAAAGAACTTGGTGTAGCCATCATCGTCATGCATATAGCCAACAGTGTAAATATGCACCATCAATGAAACGAATGAAACTACCACTAACATCACCGAGGTTAAGTTATCAACTAAGAAGCCAACACTGACATTCAGATTGCCAATTTGCATCCAGGTATACAGGTTTTGATTAAAGACTGCACCCTGCTCTAAAACATGGTGATTAAAGACAACCAATGCCAATACGGTTGAAACTAACACGCCTAAAATTGTGATAGTATGTGTAGCTGTACGACCCAACATAGAGCCGAAAAATCCAGCGATAATGGCGCCTAAAAGTGGGGCAAGTGCAATTGTTAAATAAATATTTTCCATGATCAGTTTTTTATCTATCCCTTCAGACTGTTGGTT
>QOAH01000092.1 GCA_003978185.1 Candidatus Thioglobus sp. | reverse complement strand
TATCTAAGCCCATCTTATTTGGCCCGAATGTTTTTAACTTTGCTGAGATATCAACTGACCTATTAGAACAAAATGGTGCAATTCAAGTATCTAATGCTGATGATTTATTTAAATCTATTACGGTGTTACTCACAGACACTAAAACAGCAAAAACTCTGGGCAATAATGCCAATCAATATTTCCAGTCTAAACAAGGCGCGGTGAACAAACTTATCGAACAGGTTCGACTATCTTTGCATTAAGTGTTGTCTAATAAAGGCAGCCGTTCTTTGGTTGGCGTCTTTGGTCGCTAGATCATCTGCAAAAGTTCTTACATGTACTGGTCTAAAATCAAACCCACGACCAATGCCTGGATAGATAATCAACTCAGCATCAACATTGTTTTCTTTTAGCGTGTCTATTCCTGCCATAATTGGTCTAATGCGTTGATATTGATCGTGCTCTCCAATGAAAACTAGCGTTGGCACATTTAGATCGTTCAGCTCTGGTGCATATTGATAAATTTGCTTTGCTTCTGCAGCATTCGGATCTTGCCAGTGCGGATAATATGACACATAACAGGCAACTTGGTCCTGCTTTTTATGTTTAACCAATGCCCTTAATGTCATGTAACCACCTCGAGTATGAGAAACAGCGCACGCTCTGTCTCCCAAAATATCAGTTCGCTGTAGTAAAGTATCAATACCTTTTGCCACGTGTTCATCGTAAATATATTTATGCTCAATAGGATAGTTAGATTCCATATAAGTACCAAACATATCTGGTGCTAGTACAATAAATCCTCTAGCTGCCAAACGCTTAATTCTTGGTAAAGTCCAACTATCTAGACCTCTACGTCCATGCTGAAACAACACAGGCAAATACTTACCTGGTTTTGTTGGTTTAAACAGGTAAGCCTCAACTTCAACATCACCGTCCATATAGGTTACGCTCTCCATAGACACTTTATGATTTTGCGGCACTGGTAATTGACAGCATCGTCCCACCAACGCTTTTCCTTATCTTGAGGGTAGTTAATTTCCACCCATGGTTTCGAAGGATGAGGCACAGCCAAAACAAATGTAGAGATAAGTAGTAAAACAAAAAATTGAGTAATACGCTTCATAATAATAATAATTTAAAAAATGTGTATTTTATTATACACATATAAAACATCTGCCTATATTCAGACGGGTTTATAATAAACCAAAATAGATTGAAAACAGATTGAAAATGGGTTGTTGCAATACTAAAATCGATGAAAAATCACTATGCTATTGTTTTAACATTAGTGAAAATGCTTACATAGAAGCACTAAAAGCCGGAAAAGGCGATGTTTTAAAGAGTTTTGTGGTGTTTCAAACCAAGCACAACTATTGTAACTGTGAAAATCTTAACCCTTCTAAGCAGTGCTGCCTAAAAGAATTTAAGAAAATAGAAATTTCAAGAAAAAGCTAAACGACGCCTTAAGCACCCTCTTTCATATAAATTTCAGAGTCATTGGCTAAAAACTCAGCTGATTTTTGATCCATCTCAACCTGAATTGCATTAATCTTGGCGATTTCCTCTGCATCCATAGTTTTAATTTCTTGGGTGATTTTCATTGAACAAAACTTAGGTCCGCACATTGAGCAAAAATGTGAAGTTTTTGCTGCTTGCTTTGGCATGGTTTCATCATGGTATTTTCGTGCGGTATCCGGATCTAAACCCAAGTTAAATTGGTCTTCCCATCTAAACTCAAAACGTGCTTTAGATAAAGCGTTGTCGCGAATTTGTGCACCCGGATGACCTTTGGCAAGATCAGCTGCATGAGCGGCAATTTTGTAAGCAATAATGCCTTCTTTAACATCGTCTTGATTTGGCAAGCCTAAATGCTCTTTCGGGGTTACATAACAAAGCATCGCACAACCATACCAGCCAATTTGCGCTGCACCAATGGCTGAAGTAATGTGATCATAGCCTGGGGCAATATCGGTGGTTAATGGGCCTAATGTATAAAACGGCGCCTCACCACATTCTTCTAATTGCTTATCCATATTTTCTTTAATCATTTGCATTGGTACATGACCAGGGCCTTCGATAAAGGTTTGCACGTCGTGTTTCCAGGCAATCTTTGTAAGCTCACCCAAAGTCTCTAACTCGCCAAATTGCGCTGCATCATTTGCATCAGCAATACAGCCTGGGCGCAGACCATCACCGAGTGAAAAAGTAACATCATATTGCTTCATGATTTTACAAATATCTTCAAAATGCGTATAAATAAAGCTTTCTGTATGGTGCGCTAAACACCACTTGGCCATGATAGAGCCGCCACGAGAAACAATACCAGTAATACGATTAATAGTTAAAGGCACGTACTTCAAACGCACGCCAGCATGAATGGTGAAATAATCAACACCCTGCTCAGCTTGCTCAATTAGGGTATCTCTAAACACTTCCCAAGTTAGATCTTCTACAACACCGTTGACTTTTTCAAGCGCCTGATAAATTGGCACAGTGCCAATTGGCACTGGTGAATTACGGATAATCCATTCACGAGTTTCATGAATATTTTTACCAGTTGATAAATCCATGATGGTGTCAGCACCCCAGCGAATACCCCATACCATCTTGTCGACTTCTTCTTCAATACTTGAGCCGAGTGCCGAATTACCAATATTGCCGTTAATCTTCACCATAAAATTACGGCCAATAATCATTGGCTCGGTTTCGGGATGGTTAATATTCGCTGGAATCACTGCGCGACCACGAGCCACTTCGCTACATACAAATTCAGCTGTAATAACCTCTGGAATATCAGCGCCAAAATTCTCACCTTTGTGCTGACCAATTTGATCTTTATAATCTTGCCATTTACAATTTTCACGAATGGCAATGTACTCCATCTCTGGGGTGATAACGCCTTGTCTAGCATAGTGCATTTGAGTTACATTT
>QOAH01000086.1 GCA_003978185.1 Candidatus Thioglobus sp. | reverse complement strand
TAATCCAGTTATGGGTAATGACAATGAGCACCTGATTGAGTTCTTGTCACACAAAGCAATTCCTCTTGCGGTTACAGCTGATTTGGATAAGTTAATTGATCGTGCTGGTCAGCGTCAATTAGTGCTACTGGGCGAGTCATCACATGGAACGGTTGAGTTTTATTCGTTGCGTGTAGAAATAACCAAACGCCTAATTAGTGAGAAACAATTTTCTTTTGTTGCAGTCGAAGGTGACTGGTCTTCTATTGATCGCCTCAACCAATATGTAAAGAATACGCCTAGTGCTTTAAGATCAGCCAAAGAGGTGCTGCTCAGCTTTGATCGGTGGCCCGAATGGATGTGGAAAAATCATGAAATTGAGCAACTGGCAGAATGGTTGAGAGAATATAACACAGGTCTGCCAGAAAATAAAAAAGTAGGGTTCCATGGGATGGATGTTTACGGACCATGGGATGCAATGGATAATCTATTGGCATTTACTCAAAAATATTTGCCGTTGTATCATGATGAAATACAGAACAGATTGCAATGTTTTGCAAGATATGACCGTAATGAATGGGCTTACGCTGAAGCTGTATCACGCGAAGGTTTTTCATGTCGGCAGGGACTGATAGAAGTATCAAATATTCTACGTGCATTAGTTATAACCAGTAATGCTTTTAAAGATAATGAATTTTTTCAAGCCGAGCAAAATGCATTGATAGTAAAAAATGCTGAAGATTATTATCGTTTAGCCATTGGTAATAATCTTGCTTCTTGGAATAGTAGGGTGCAACATATGTGGTTATCAGTAAAACGTCTATTGTATTTTTATGGGACAAACTCTAAAGGTATAGTTTGGGCGCACAATACGCATGTGGGGGACTCTCGTGCCACACCAATGTATTCACAAAGTATTGTGAATATTGGAAGCCTCAGTAGGTATGAATTAGGTAGATGGCGAGTATTTGTTGTTGGTTTTGGCACTAATGAGGGGCAAGTTTTAGCAGGAGACAGCTGGGGGTCACCCGTGGAAAAAATGCAGATTCCTTCAGGTGTTAAGGGTAGCTATGAAGATATACTAAGTAAGCTTAAACTACATAATTTTTATCTTTTATTTGATCACAAGGATCGTAAGAATCCATGGCTAAGTCAATATCGAAAACACAGAGCAATTGGAGTGGTTTATAACCCAAAAAATGATGCGTTAGCCAATTATGTCCCAAGCATTCTTCCACAGCGATATGATGCATTTATCTTTATCAGGCACACTAATCCATTAGAGTTAATCGAATAGTTTTAATAATAAAAAAATACCAAAATAATTAGCTAACTGTAAATCTATGATTTGTATTTAGAGATTGCTGAGTGCGTATAATCCCTCATTAATTATTTAATCTGAATTATCATGAAAAAAACCTTTAGTTTTTCACATCCAAAAAAGAAAAGGATGCAATTAAACACGAGCTTAAAAAATACATCAAGCGTGAACGCAATAAGGCATTACCTGAGGGTGTAGATTTTTGGGATTTTGATTGTCGCTTTGGTGCAGATGAAACGTCATCTGGTGTGATTCATGTATCTGAAATTAACAAGGTTATTTCAGAGGCGGATGTAGAGGGTCTTGATACGTTTTTCTTAGAGGTGCTAGCTAAGCCCGCCAAAAGAACTAAAAAACCTGAATCAGAAAAAGAAGCTGAAGATTTCTTAGATTAAGTTTTCCATCGGCGATGAAGCAGAAGCGTAGGCTTTTTTCATCATTCTTCCGGCTAGAAAAGACTCTCTTCCTGCAATCACCGCATGTTTCATGGCGCTGGCCATTAATATAGGATCAGCAGCATTGGCGATAGCCGAGTTCATTAATACGCCATCACAACCAAGCTCCATCGCCTTAGCAGCATCAGATGCACAACCAATACCGGCATCAACCAACACTGGTACATTGGCCTGTTCTTTAATCAACTTAATATTTGCAGGGTTGGCAATGCCTTGGCCAGAGCCAATAAGAGAGGCTAACGGCATCACTGCGCAACAGCCGATATTCTCTAATTCTTTAGCAACGATTGGATCGTCACTGGTGTAGACCATGACATCAAAGCCGTCGTCAACTAGTGTTTGTGCAGCTGCTAGTGTTTCTACGATGTTTGGGTATAAGGTTTTTTCATCACCTAAAACCTCGAGTTTGACTAAATTATGACCGCCTAATAATTCACGTGCTAATTGGCAAGTACGCACTGCATCTTTAGCCGTGTAGCATCCGGCAGTATTAGGTAGAATTGTGTATTTATCAGGAGAGATAACCTCTAATAAGTTAGGCTCATTAGTATCTTGACCGATATTAGTGCGACGAATTGCAACCGTAATGATGTCAGCTTCTGCTGCATCAGTTGCAAGTTTTGTTTCGTTAAGATCTTTATATTTGCCTGAGCCAACCAATAAGCGAGAATTATAAGTTTTTCCTGCGATTACTAATGGTGTGTCAGTCATAATAATTAGATATCTTTAAAAATGGCGGAGAGTGAGGGATTTGAACCCTCGATAGGGGATAAACCCTATACACCCTTAGCAGGGGCGCGCCTTCAGCCACTCGGCCAACTCTCCATGAAGAAAAATATTATACGCTAAAAAAATGGGAGTTTGAAATGGCGTTTTTAAAAGCCGTACTGGTATTTGAGATTTAATTTTTGATACTGTTCTTTAGGATCAAGTTTTAGTCGTATCTTGCCCCAGTCACCTTCAAGTTTTAATTTCTCTTCTAGTGCCTTTAGTTTTCTTTTAGTGTTGAGCATCATTTGTTCGGTTTTATTCCATCCTGGTTCATCATTATCGATTGCACCGAGTTTCCGTTCAAAATACAACAGTTGATTTTTAATGTTGTTTGTTTCAGTGTTAATGACGTTGATATCCATATTCATGTCTATTTGCGTATCAAGCTCTAATAAATTGAAATCTAATACTTCGATTTCTTCTTTTATATCTACTTCTGATTCAGTAATAATTTCTGCTTCTGCTTCTGCTTCTGCTTCTGCTTCTGCTTCTGCTTCTGCTTCTGCTTCGTCCGCCATGGTTATGACATCGCTTTGCATAGTTTCAATCTTAGCTGCTTGTTCTAAATTATTAACAATTGTTTCATTGTCTAGCGCGTCCTTATTGGCTTCAGTAGATATTGGTTGTATTGTTGCCTCTGTTGAAACCTGTTTTACTTCAACAAAAGTTTGTTGTGGAGTGGTTGTGGATATTTGAGAAGACGAAGTGACTTCTCTAGTTTCTGTTTCTTGGCCAATGATAAGTCCAAATTAGAAAACCATTCGATTTAGTTTCTTTGTTTTCATTGGTAGATTTTAAAACCAATTATAAAGACCTAGTGCATTAACACAAACAAAGACAGCGTTAAGCAACACTAAAGATTTGTCATTGTTTTTAGTGGCTTGAATAACCCAGCTAATGGCAGATAGCATAAAAAATATATAGCCCGTAAAGACTTCATCAATATTCAATGCAACTAATAAGGCACCAGTTATGCCAGTAATCGTGCCTAACCAGCCCCAAGCATTATTCATGGATTTCAAAGTCGTGTGTGACAGTGGCAGTTTTGCCCAACATGATAGAAGCGGAGCAGTATTTATCTGCCGATAAGCTAACTGCTTTCCCTACTTTTTTGTCGTTAAGATTACTGCCTTTAACGACAAAGTGTATGTGGATTTTGGTAAATACTTTTGGATGTTCGTCAGCGCGTTCGGCACTGATTTCTGCGTAGCAATCACGTACTTCTTCACGCATTTTTTTCAACGTTGAAACCACATCAACGGTTGTACAGCCGCCCATGCCCAATAGTAACATCTCCATAGGGCGAATACCTAAGTTCTTACCACCAAGGTCTTCTGGTCCGTCCATTACCACAGCGTGACCACTGGCCGATTCTCCAACCATCATCATGCCGTCAATCCATCTGACTATTGTATTCATACTATTACCCTTTAAAAATTTCTTGTAATGCAACACCAGGGTCATCTTGACGCATGAACGCCTCACCCACTAAGAAACTATAAACATCATGTTCGCGCATAAAAGCAACATTTTCTGAAGTTAGAATACCACTTTCAGTAATAACCAAAATGTCGTCTTTAATATCACTGAGTAAATCAACCGTGGTTTGTAAAGAGACATCAAAGGTACGTAGATTACGATTATTGATACCAATCATAATGAGTGGCAGCTGTAGTGCGCGTTTAAGCTCTTCTGCGTTATGCACCTCAACCAAAATATCCATGTTAAGTTGCATTGCATGTTGT
>QOAH01000041.1 GCA_003978185.1 Candidatus Thioglobus sp. | reverse complement strand
GGACTCCATAGACCTTACAGCTGTTGTGCCCACGGCAATAATGCGCCCGCCATTAGCTTTGGTTTGATTTATTTTATCAACCGTTGTTTGGTCAATTTCAAAATATTCACTGTGCATTTTATGGTTGGCAATCTCATCAACCTTAACTGGTTGGTATGTGCCTGCACCCACATGCAAAGTAACAAAACAATGATCAATGCCTTTTTCTTTTAAAGACGATAGTAATTCATCGTCAAAATGCAGGCCTGCTGTGGGTGCAGCTACTGCGCCATCACGCTTGGCAAATACGGTTTGATAGCGTTCTAGATCTTCCTGTTCATCACTACGTTCAATATAGGGTGGCAGGGGAATATGCCCAACATTATCAAGTAAATCGAGCAGTGAATCCGTGACAAAATCAAGCGTATAAAAGCCATTTTCTTTATTAATCACTTGTGCTTTTTCGCCATTCTCAAGGGTGATAAAACTGTCAATCTGTGGCGCTCTGGAGGCTTTCATCATGGCCAACACTTGTCGATCACTTAACAAGCGTTCAATCATAATTTCAACCTTTCCGCCCGATTCTTTATGGCCGAACAATCGCGCTGGAATCACTCGAGTATTGTTCATAACCAGCAAATCACCCGGTTTAATAAATGATGCTATTTGATAGAAAAATGAATCTATAATTGTCGATTTCACCCCGCAAGAGGGCGTAAATGGAACTAAAAGACGTGAATCTGTTCTATTCTTTGGTGGGTTTTGGGCAATAAGTGACTTCGGTAACTCGAAGTCAAAATCAGTTAATTTCATGCTGTGTAAAATAAACCAATACTTGGTAAGCGGCGCTCACAATTGCCCTTGGGGTAATGGTCGCGCCGGTAAATGAGTCAAACACACCGCCATCACGCTTTACTTTCCAATTATTTTGACTAGGGCTTGATAATGATAGCCCACTAAATTGCTTAATCCAATCTGATTTTCTAGTTTCAATTTTATCGCCTAGACCGGGGGTTTCTTTATGTGTGATGACTCTAACACCTAATAACTGACGTTTAATATCAAACCCAGTCAATAGACGGATGTTGCCGTTATAACCGTTGGGGTAGGTGTGCTCAATCAGGTAAGCAAAAGTCTTTCCCTGTTGCTTGGCAGGGAAAATACCCACTTGTTGTTGCAAGCCATGTAGTTTTATCTCTTTTAGAAATTTATCTTCCAAAATATTGTTATCATAGCCCGATACCAACTCACCAAGGCGCTTGATTAATAACTGATCTTCATTGTATTTGATTTTTTCCTTGGTAGTATCTTGCGTCAATGCAACAAAAAATACACTGATCGCAGTAAAGATAAGCAATAAGGCGCCAGCCTTTAGAATTGGGTTTGGCGTCATTTTCCAAACACCTTAGGCTGTGTGTAATAATCAATCAAAGGCACAGTAATGTTCATCAGTAACACCGCAAAAGCTACACCCTCTGGATAGCCACCGAACACACGGATTATTATTACCAGCACACCGATTAAAAATCCGTAAATTAAGCGCCCTTTTGGCGTCGTACTGGCTGAAACTGGGTCAGTAGCGATAAAGAATGCACCCAGCATAGTAGCGCCCAACATCAGGTGGTTTTGCATCGGCAAGTATATTTGATCGTTAATAAAATATAGCATGGATGAGATAATCACCATACCAGCAATAAACGCGACGGGAATATGCCAAGTAATAATCTTGCGAATGATTAAATACAATCCACCTAACAAGAACCCAGCATTAATCCAAGCTTGGCTGATTGAATGCACATCTAACTCACTAACTATTTTTCCTAATGCTAATTGGGTTTTAACCTCATCTAATTGTGTGGCACCACTCAGTGCATCCACCGAAGTCAAATTGAAAATGAGATAAATTTAAAAATTCACCTGCCCAAGTTGTCATTTGTAATGGGTAAGAAATCAGCAAAAAGGCATAGCCCAACATCGCTGGATTAAAAGGATTATTACCCAAACCGCCATAAAGTTGTTTGCCAAAAATAATCGCAAAAGCCACACCGAGAACAACAATCCACCACGGCGCAATACTCGGGATTGAAATTGCCAACAAGGTAGCTGAAAGAATAGCAGAACCATCACTAACAGCGGGTTTAACCGGAAGCTTTCTAAGGCTTAAAAAGGCAGACTCAACTACGATAGCTGTCACCACGGCCAGTGCAATTTGCAAGATGACACCCCAGCCAAAGAAATAATATGCCGCGCCAACACCTAATGCTAGCGCGTAAATTACCTGACGCATAATTTGATTGGTATTGTGTGCGTTACTATGCATCATCACTTGCCTGTTTTGTTTTCTTAACGCGCGCCATGGCGGCAGCTATTTTTGCTTTTTGCTCTTTATCGTTGGCCATTTTTTTCTTCAATTCTTCCTTTTTAGCTGCCATCATTTCAGTACGCTCTTGCTTGTTACGTTCTAAGCGATATTCTCTAAATTCAAATCGCTCTCTCGCAATGTCGGTTCGATATTGGTCTTCAGTGGTTTTTCGATGCAGCGCCTTGGCAAAAGAAAAATATTCAGCCAAAGGTATGTGGCTTGGACATACATAATCACAACACCTGCATTCAATACAATCTGCTAAATTATAATCCATTGCCTTGTCCGTATCTTCACTCTTGGCATACCAATAAAGTTGCTGAGGCAACAAATCAACTGGACAGGCTTGATTACATTGCCCGCAACGAATGCATTCTTGTGTGCTGGGTTTTGTCTCTAAATTGTTAACAAAAATACAGTTGGTAATTTTACAAATTGGTGCACGGGTTGTTTCAACATCGACACCCATCATCATGCCGCCCATACGTATAGCGTGTTGATTAGTGTTTGGATTTGACATTGATACAATATGCTCAAATGAAGCACCTAGGCGTACCTCATAATTATTGGGTGATTCAACGCCTGAGCCAGTCACCGTTACAATTCTAGAAACCAAAGGCTTGTTGTCTACTACTGCATCAAAAATTGCCTTAGTCGTGGCGACATTTTGACAAACAACACCTACATCAATTGCAAATCCACCTGAAGGTATTTCAATACCCAGCAACGCTTTAACTAATAATTTTTCAGCACCTGAAGTGTATTTAGTCGGAATCTGTTCAATGCTAATACGGTCATTATGACAATACATTAATAGAGAATTTAGTGCTTC
>QOAH01000040.1 GCA_003978185.1 Candidatus Thioglobus sp. | reverse complement strand
CCAAGCAGACCGTGACAGTGAATTATTGTCACATGAGCCAGAGTCAATTCGTTTAGATGATGGTGGTTTACATACGTTAGAGTCTAACGGTTTGAAACTTGTAGAAGGAGTATATTACTAATGAAAACAATTATTGAAGATAACATTGATATTTTAGTTGTTGGTGCTGGCCTAGGTGGTACAGGTGCTGCTTATGAAGCTAGATACTGGGGTCGTGACAAGAAGATTGTAATTGCTGAGAAAGCAAACATCGATCGTTCTGGTGCGGTTGCTCAAGGTCTATACGCAATTAACTGTTACATGGGTACCCGTTGGGGTGAGAACAATCCTGAAGATCACGTACGTTATGCACGTATGGATTTGATGGGTATGGTTCGTGAAGACTTAGCCTTTGATATGGCTCGTCACGTTGACTCTGCAGTACACAAATTTGAAGAATGGGGCCTTCCATTAATGAAGGATCCTAAGAGAGCTGATTTACCGGAAGGTGATATTGGTAAAGGCGCATATATGCGTGAAGGTCGCTGGCAGATTATGATTCACGGTGAATCTTACAAGCCTATCGTTGCAGAAGCAGCGAAAGTTAATGCGGACGAAGGTAAAACTTTTAACCGTATTATGGTGACACACTTATTGATGGACGATGCACAAGATAACCGTGTTGCAGGTTGTGTCGGTTTTAACGTACGTACAGGTAATTACCACGTCTTTAAATCTAAGACAGTTATTGTTGGTGCCGGTGGCGCATCTAACATCTTTAAGCCACGTTCAGTGGGTGAAGGTGCTGGCCGTGTATGGTACGCACCGTGGTCTTCAGGTTCAGCTTATGGTTTGTTAATCGAAGCTGGTGCGAAGATGACGCAAATGGAAAACCGTATCGTTCTTGCACGATTCAAAGACGGTTATGGTCCAGTTGGCGCATACTTCTTACATCTTCATACATACACTCAAAATGGTTATGGTGATGAGTATGAATCTAAGTGGTTCCCAGAATTAGCAGAGAGAGTTGGTAAAGCTTATCTTGATACAGAAAACCAGCATTTCTCTCACAAGCCTATTCCGACTTGTTTGCGTAACCACGCATTCATTTCTGAAGTAGCTGCAGGTCGTGGTCCAATTCACATGGTTACAGTTGAAGCATTCCAAGACCCACATTTAGAAGAAGTAGGGTGGGAAAACTTCCTAGGTATGACTGTTGGTCAAGCGGTATTATGGGCTGCAACAGATATTGATCCTAAGTACATCAACCCTGAGTTAACAACGTCTGAGCCATATGTAATGGGCTCACACGCAACAGGTTGTGGTGCATGGTGTTCAGGTCCTGAAGATATTTCAGGTAACATTCCTGAGTACTTCTGGGGTTATAACCGTATGACAACCGTTGACGGCTTGTTTGGCGCTGGTGACTCTGTAGGTGGTACGCCACACGCATTCTCATCAGGTTCATTTACTGAAGGTCGTTTATCTGCGAAAGCTGCTTGTAAATATATTGACGATGGTAAAGCTGAAGGCATCAGTATTTCTCAAAAACAAATTGATGATCGTAAAGAAGAGATCTTTAGACCTTTAGAAACTTACACAATTGGTCGCAACGAGATCGTTGGTGGTACTGTATCTCCAAGCTACATCTTGCCATTCCCTGGTTTACAACGTCTACAGAAGTTGATGGACGAGTATGCAGGTGGTGTAACAGTGCAATACATGACTAACGATAAACTTCTAAACATGGGTCTACATAAGTTGAAGATTCTAGAGGAAGATTTAGAGAAAATTGGTGCAGAAGATATTCACCAGTTGTTACGTGCATGGGAGCTTAAGCACCGTCACCGTACTTCTGAGTGTGTTGTTCAGCATACATTATTCCGTGAGGAAACTCGCTGGCCCCGTGGTGATAAGATGAAGCTAGATGATGAAAATTGGCATGTATTGACAACTTCTCATCGCGATCGCGTTACTGGTGAATACAAGATGGAAAAACAACCGTTGTATCACTTAATTGACGAGAAGTAAGAAAAACTTGCTTAATAAAGGCTTAGCAATAAGGCTTTATTAAAAAACTTTAAAAAACCAACATAAGCTTATGTTGGTTTTTTTTACTTTTTTAAATGGAGAAATATAAAATGGATATTCTTGATAAAACTGATAAAGAACTATTAGATATAGCACGTCCAATGTGGGATGATTTGGTAAAATTTTCTAACAATGCAAATTATGGCGCATTTACTAGAAATTTTTCTGAAGAGATGCTTCGTGGTGCAAATGAGATTGAGATGGGTAAGCAGTTTGCCAGAAGCGAATTAACCAAGAATTTAAATGAAGAGGTTGAGTTTCTTGGCACGATTCGTCGTGGTGAGCATGCTACTGTTTTGTTTAAACAAAAGCATAAAAAGAAGCCAGGTGAATGGTTAGGCCGTTTAGTGTTGGGTTATGAAGACGATGAGATAAAGATATTCGGCGCCACTATTTTTTAATGAATTATGAGTAATATGATTATTGAAGATGGAAAATTTGTTGAGCTTACTTATGAAGTCGTTGACAAAAAAACCAGTGAAGTATTATCTGCAGTTGAGTTTCCATTAGGCTATATACAAGGTATTAGTGAAATCTTATCACCGGAGGTAACAGCTGGGCTAGTTGGTCAGGTTGAGGGTGACATTGTTGAACTTCCTGTTGATGTAGACCAAATATATGGCCCTAGGGATGAATCATTAGTGACAACGATGCCACTTGATAGCTTAGATGAAGATTTAAGAAAAGTCGGCACTATGATCCCAATGGAGAATGACAAAGGTGAACGTATAAACTTTACAGTGATAAAAGTTAATGACGATTCAATAATGGTAGATGGTAACAACCCACTCTGTGGTCGAAAAGTAATTTTTGTCCTTAAGGTGATTACAGTACGTAATCCAACAGATGAAGAGGCGAGACTGGGTGGTCCTGTTGACGATACGCCTAACTTTGCAAACGCACAACCAATACAGTAGATACTATTATGGACTTTACACAATCAGAACTTGATACAATTCAAAAGCACGTTGATGATCGCTGGAGAGACAAAGATCATGGTGTGCACTTAGCCGATATTGAGGTAGATGGAAAAGAGCGAGCTGCTGCTGTTTGGGAGCATAAACACTACACTTTTATTATTCTAAAAATTGGCGCTTTCACTTATAGGAACTTGTTTTATTTTTTAAGAAAAGACCGTTTTGATACAGGTGTCGAT
>QOAH01000089.1 GCA_003978185.1 Candidatus Thioglobus sp. | reverse complement strand
GGCGCTTTTTTAGGTAGATTACCCTTTGGTATGATTGCCACCTTAAAACCGTGTTTTTGCGCTTCTGATAAACGCTCAATCGCATTGTAAACTGGACGAACCTCGCCGGTTAAGCCGACTTCACCAAAAGCAATCCAATCGTTTGGAATTACCCGATCTCTAAGGCTAGACATAATCGCCAACATAACCACCAGGTCAGACGCTGTTTCGTTGACTTTGATACCGCCCACTACATTCACGAACACATCTTGATCGTGCGTTGCAACACCGCCGTGCTTATGCAGTACTGCGAGCTGCAGAGCCAAACGATTTTGATCCAAACCCACACAAATACGTTTAGGATTGCCGCTAGCTTGGTCAACCAAAGCCTGCACTTCAATCATTAGCGGGCGAGTTGCCTCACGCGTTACCATTACCATTGAGCCCGGCGACGGCTTGGCTTGATTGGATAAGAAGATAGCCGATGGGTTGTCCACTTGTTGTAGGCCGGCTTCCCCCATAGCAAATACACTGATCTCATTTACGGCACCAAAGCGATTTTTTACCGCACGGATAATACGATAGCGTCCACCTGCATCACCTTCAAAATACAATACCGCATCGACCATGTGCTCAAGAATTCTTGGGCCAGCTAATGCGCCACCCTTGGTCACGTGGCCAATCATTAATAAAATAGTATTAGTTTGCTTAGCAAATTGTGTCAACTGTGCAGCACAATCACGTACTTGAGTGACTGAGCCTGGTGCAGAAGTTGAGCCATCGGTCACCATGGTTTGAATCGAGTCAATCACAATGACTTTAGGCTGTACTTCTTTAGCCAGCTTAATAATTTTTTCTAAGTGAGTTTCACTTAATAACAAAATATCTTCATTAATACCCAAACGAATCGCCCTATCACTGATTTGTTCGGCGGATTCTTCACCACTCACATACAAAGTCGTGTTGTCTTTATTAATCGCAGCCATGGCCTGTAAGATTAGGGTTGACTTACCAATACCAGGATCGCCGCCAATCAACACGACTGAGCCATCCACTAAGCCACCGCCAAGGGTGCGATCAAGCTCACTGAGGCCCGTGCTTAATCTGGTCCTATTTTCAGATTTAATAGCAGAAAGATTTTGAATTTTTGACGGAGGTAGGTCTTTTAGACTCTCAGGCTTGGATGAAGTTGCTTGAGACAAAATCACTTCTTCTAGAGTATTCCATTCTTTACAGTCTAAACACTGCCCTGCCCACTGATGGTGCGATGCACCACAGGCTCTACATACAAACTCTATTTTTACTTTTGCCATAAATGAATTCTATTGCCACTCATCAAAATGAAAAAATTTAACATCTAAATATTCTACCGTGTCATCAACGTCTTGCTCATTCCAAGGTAAATCTAATTGACCTACGCAGCCATAAATTTTCTTCTTAAGTTTTTTTATAGAGAATATTAACATTTCCTCAGAAGGGTTTGATTCATGACACTCAATACAGCTCTCTTTATAGAGTATCTCACCATCAACAATATTAGCAGCATTAGCTGAATTAAACACCAAAATCGTCAAAAAACATACGTAAATTGTCCGAATAAAGCTCTGCATGATTATTTTTTCATCAGCTTTTCAATCTCATTTTTGAATGCTTCAATATCTTGAAACTGTCGATAAACAGAGGCAAAACGAATGTAGGCCACCTCATCCAGAGACTTAAGCTCTTCCATCACCCATTCGCCAATTTTAGTAGCGGGTACTTCTCGTTCCGATTGAGTCATGAGCTTGCGCTCAATGCGCTGAATAGAGGTTTCAATTTGTGAGGTTTTGACGGGTCGTTTTTCTAGAGCCTTTAGTAAACCAGAGCGAAGTTTATCCTCGTCGAAAGATTCACGAGAATTATCACTTTTAATGAGTCTTGGGAGATTGAGGTCAACGGTTTCACGAGTTGAATAACGCTCACCACAAGAGGTGCACTCACGACGACGACGCACTTGTGAGCCGTCATCAAGAAGACGGGTATCTAGTACCTTGGTATCGTCAGACTGACAAAATGGACAGCGCATTCTCCCTCTTTATATTTTATTTGTATACTGGGTGCTTAGCGCAAAGGTCTGTTACTTTTGCTTTGACTGCATCAATCACTGACTGATTATCTAAGTCATCACAAATATCACACATCCATGAGGCAAGATCAGTACATTCGCTTTCACTGAAGCCGCGCGTCGTTGCTGCTGGCGTACCGACACGAATACCGCTAGTCACAAATGGTGACTGTGGATCATTCGGCACTGCGTTCATATTCACAGTGATGTGCGCCGCACCTAATGCAGCGTCCACTGCTTTACCCGTTAGGCCTTGTTCAATAAAGCTCACTAAGAATAAGTGGTCATCCGTACCACCGGACACCACATCAAATCCACGTTCAATAAACGTATTAGCCATAGCTTGGGCGTTAACTTTTACTTGCTTTTGGTAAACCTTGTACTCATCAGTCATCGCCTCTTTAAAACAAACTGCTTTAGCGGCAATGATATGCATTAAGGGGCCGCCTTGAATGCCTGGGAAAATCGCAGAGTTTAATTTCTTCTCGATTTCTTCATTGGCCTTGGCCAAGATCAAACCACCACGAGGGCCACGAAGTGTCTTGTGTGTTGTCGTTGTTGTGATATCAGCAATAGCGACTGGAGATGGATATTCACCCGTTGCAATTAGACCGGCTACGTGGGCCATGTCCACCATTAAATACGCACCAATTGAATCAGCAATGTCTCTAAAACGCTGCCAATCAACTACGCGAGAATAAGCGGAGAATCCTGCAATAATCATTTTTGGATTGTGCTCTTTGGCTAGGGCTTCAACTTGATCATAATCAATCTCACCAGTTTCAAGGTCTAAACCATATTGGATTGCGTTGAAGTTCTTACCTGAAAACGAAGGTGCTGCGCCGTGTGTTAAGTGGCCACCGTGTGCCAGACTCATACCCAAAATCGTATCACCGGGAACCAATAGCGCTTGGTAAACGGCAGCATTTGCTTGCGAACCAGAATGTGGCTGCACGTTGGCATAATCTGCACCAAATAATTCTTTAGCACGGTCGATCGCTAGTTGCTCAACTACATCGACATGCTCACAACCACCATAGTAACGTTTCTTGGGATAGCCTTCGGCATACTTGTTGGTTAACTGAGAGCCTTGCGCCTCCATCACTGCAGGTGATGTGTAATTCTCACTAGCGATTAATTCAATATGTGCTTCTTGACGTGC
>QOAH01000081.1 GCA_003978185.1 Candidatus Thioglobus sp. | reverse complement strand
GGATAGACAAAAGCAGACAGAGATC
Organism: Candidatus Thioglobus sp.; assembly: GCA_003978185.1. The sequence goes on along the minus strand of QOAH01000081.1, from coordinate 2,492 downwards.
TTTTTTCAAGAATAACCGAGCAAATTGCTTCTAACGCAATTACCCGTGTATTAGACTTATTAATATTTTGCAAGTGAACGTTTAATTTCTTTTAATAAGTCTTTTGGGTTAACGTAGCCCGGGATATGATCACCATTTTCGAAGAAAATAAACGGCGTACCGGTAACATTAAGCTTTTTGGCTAGTATCAAGTGGTCGATGATTGGATTTTTACAGTCAACCAGAGGATTGCCTTTTTGTAGCATACCTCTATTCATTGCCTGTTCTGGGTTTTCAGCGCACCAGATGGCTACTGAACGGTAATAAGATTTAGTGTTGACACCTGAGCGCGGAAAAGCTAGATACTTCATGGTAACACCTAGAGTGACATCTTTGTGTAATTTTCGACAATAGGGGCAATCAACATCAGTAAAAACATCAATCACATATTTTTCATCGTCAGCCTTGTAGATGATTTTTTCAGCATCGGTGGTGGTAGACATAATTTCTTTTGCGAGATTAGATAGACGAGACTGGGTGAGGTTGGTACGCGTGCGTAAATCAATCACTTCACCCTGAGATAAATAGCGACCATCAGCTGATACATAAATAACATCCAATTTTGGATCTCTTAAGGTAACTTCATACATCCCGTTAAAAGGCATGGCACTAATATCTTGTTCAGTAATGCCAGTAAAGTAAGCACTAAGCCCTTTAATGATGTCAGACTTATCGGCTAATATATTGTTCGATAATAAAATAAGTGTAATAAATAATGACTTAAGCATAATAAATAATCTATTTAAAAATGAATAAATTTTACCCATTTAGGTAGAATGTCGGGATTATATTTTTTCTAGGTAAAACAATGGATTTTTCATTAATTAATCAAACCATTCAAAATTTTGATGGCGATAGTGTTGTTGTATTTTCTAATACGGATTCAAATTCTAACGATGCTGCATTACAAGAACTAATCGAACTCAACCATTTTGAATTCAAAGCCGGAAAAGTTTTGTCTTTAAACTTGGTTAAAGGTTTTAAAGCCAAACATGTGCTCGTTGTCGGTTTAGGCGATACACCAACGACAGATAAAAATTACATCAAAGCCTTGGCTGCCGTTAGTGATACATTAACCACTGCCAAAATTAAGAGCACCATGATTCAACAAGTTGAGATTGAAGGTTGTGATCAGCAGTGGACGCAACGCACCACTGCTAGAGTGATGCAAAATTCGACTTATCAAATACAAAAAGTAGGCACTGATCAAACTGATGAAAACCCAGTTGAGAGCATTGCCATGCAATCAGATGCCGATAACGCCCATGAATTAGCGCAAGGTCAGGCCATTGCAAATGGCATGGCGCTGACGCGTCATTTGGGTGATTTGCCACCGAATGTGTGTACGCCTACTTATTTAGCAGAGACGGCGCAAGATTTGGCACAAGAATTTGATTTGGAATGTGAAATATTAGAAGAATCTGACATGTCAGCACTCGGCATGGGGTCACTTTTATCAGTCTCTAAAGGTTCAATTGAACCGCCGAAACTTATCAGTCTAAGTTACTGTGGTAATGGCGATGCCAAACCAATTGTATTGGTTGGCAAGGGTGTTACGTTTGATAGTGGTGGTATTTCACTGAAACCAGGTGCTGGCATGGATGAAATGAAATACGACATGTGTGGTGCAGCATCTGTGATTGGCACGATGCGTGCCGTTGCTGAGATGAGACTTAAAGTAAACCTTACCATTGTAGTGCCAGCAGTTGAGAATATGCCGGCACATAATGCTTCAAAACCAGGTGATGTGGTCACATCAATGTCAGGTCAAACCATCGAAATCCTCAATACCGATGCCGAAGGACGTTTGATCTTATGTGATGCTTTGACCTATGTGGAAAAATTCAACCCAGAAGTAGTGATTGATACAGCAACCCTAACCGGTGCAGTTATAGTTGCTTTGGGTAAACACCATTGTGGCGTGATGGCGAATGATCAAGACCTGGCTGATGATTTAATCACTGCGGGTAAAACAGCCCTAGATACGGCTTGGCAGTTACCACTCGATGACGAGTATGACGAATTGTTAAAATCAAACTTTGCCGATATGGGCAATATTGGTGGCCGTGAAGCTGGCACAGTAACCGCTGCTTGTTTCTTGGCGCGATACGCTAAGGATTACCGCTGGGCACATCTCGATATCGCAGGCACTGCTTGGGTAAGTGGCGCTAAAAAAGGTGCAACCGGTCGTCCAGTGCCATTATTAACTCAATATATTTTAGATCAAATTAATTAAGGAAGGGCTTATGTCGAGTTTTGAAAATGTAACGGTTATAAAGGCTGCTAATATTTATTTTGATGGCAAGGTAACTTCGCGTGTGATTCAATTCGCTGACGGCTCTAAGAAAACACTTGGCATTATGATGCCAGGTGATTATGAGTTCGGCACGGATGATAACGAACTGATGGAAATCCAAGCGGGTGAGATGGATGTGTTATTACCCGGCGAGAGT
>QOAH01000140.1 GCA_003978185.1 Candidatus Thioglobus sp. | reverse complement strand
ACTCGTGCCAAGCCAATCGGCATTGAGTTGGTCGTTGAAGATGTTCAAAACAACGATTTTTCTGATTGTTTTGCTGTGCTTATGCAGTCACCAGGTACAAATGGCGAGGTTCGTGATCTTACCACTGATATTGCTAAGGCAAAAGAAGCGGGCGTATTGACTATTGTTGCTTGTGATATCTTGGCGTTAACCTTAATTAAAACACCGGCCGAAATGGGCGCTGATATTGCCATTGGTAATTCACAACGCTTTGGCGTACCAATGGGATTTGGCGGTCCACACGCAGCATTTTTAGCCACGCGTGATGAGTTTAAACGCATGGTTCCAGGGCGTATTATCGGTGTATCACAAGATGTGCACGGCAACCCAGCAATGCGTATGTCACTGCAAACGCGTGAGCAACATATTCGTCGTGATAAAGCCACCAGTAATATTTGTACGGCTCAAGTATTGTTAGCGGTATTGGCAGCAGCTTATGGTATTTACCATGGCGCTAACGGTTTAAGAAAAATTGCTAATAAAGTGCATATCAAGGCTAGTAGTCTTGCCAAAAGCCTAACCCAGGCTGGTTTTGAGTTAGCGAGTAAGCAATTTTTTGACACAATTACATTGAATACAACGGATGCTCAAGCCTTATTTTCTAAAGCGCAAGCACAAAACATTAACTTGCGTTTATTGGGTGATAATCAACTGACCATTGCTGTTGATGAAACCACAACAACACAAGATTTATCTGAATTATTAGCAGTTTTCTCTGTTGATTCTTTAACTGAAGCTGAATCTAGCCTAACATCTGCCATGTTAAGAGGCTCAGACTACTTAACCCACTCAGTCTTTAGTCGTTATCATTCTGAGACAGAAATGATGCGTTATTTAAAGCGCCTAGAAAACAAGGATATTGCCCTTAATCATTCAATGATTGCACTTGGCTCTTGTACGATGAAGCTTAACGCTGCTACGCAAATGTATCCAATCAGTTTGCCGGGTTTTTCATCAATGCACCCATATGCACCGGTTGATCAAACAAAGGGCTATCAACAGTTGTTTAAAGATTTAGAGCACGCATTGGCCGAGGTGACAGGTTACGATGCAGTGTCGTTACAGCCAAATGCCGGCTCTCAAGGTGAGTTCTCAGGGTTATTAGCAATCCACTCTTATCATGAGTCTCGCGGTGATTTCGACCGTAATATTTGTCTTATCCCGTCATCAGCACACGGCACTAACCCTGCTAGTGCAGTAATGGCCGGCATGAAGGTGGTGATTGTAAAATGCGATGAATCTGGCAATATTGATATTAATGATTTAAAAGCTAAAGCAGAAAAGCATGCTGATAAGCTCTCAGCAATCATGGTGACGTATCCATCAACTCATGGTGTATTTGAAGTTGAGATTAAGCAAGTTTGTGACATTATTCACAACCATGGTGGTCAAGTTTACTTAGATGGTGCTAACCTTAACGCCATGGTGGGCATTACTCGCATGGGTGAGTTTGGCGCTGATGTGTCACACATTAATTTACATAAGACTTTTGCTATCCCACACGGTGGCGGTGGTCCAGGCATGGGGCCAATTGGCGTTAAAGCTCATTTGGCAGAATTTTTACCAGGCAATCCTTTAGAGAGAGATTCAAATGCGGTGTCAGCAGCGATGTATGGTTCAGCCTCAATTTTGCCAATTTCATGGTCGTATATCAAGTTATTAGGCAAGTATGGCATGCAACGTTCAACAGAAATTGCCATTGTTAGTGCTAACTATATGGCTAATGAATTGAAAGCATTTTTTCCAATCTTGTATCAAGGCGACCAAGGCTTTGTTGCACACGAATGTATTATTGATATTCGCCCGCTTAAAGAACAAAGCGGTATTTCTGAAGAAGACATTGCTAAGCGTTTGATGGATTATGGCTTTCATTCGCCAACCATGTCATTCCCAGTGGCAGGCACGTTAATGATTGAGCCAACTGAAAGTGAATCAAAACGTGAAATGGATCGTTTTATTACAGCAATGGCGAGTATTCATAGCGAGATTCAAATTGAAGGTGAGTGGGATAAAGACAATAATCCACTTAAGAATGCGCCACACACAGCAATTGAAATGGCTGGTGAGTGGAACTACCCATACTCAAGAGAAGAGGCGTTATACCCAGTAGAGTCGTTGAAACAAAGCAAATATTTCCCACCGGTTAAACGTATTGATAACGTTTATGGTGATCGTAACTTATTTTGCTCTTGTATTTCAGTAGAAGACTTTGCATAATTCGTCCATCCTAGACAAAAAGTTGCATTAAAATAACTCAAAACTTTTATATAAAAGCGAGTTATTTCCAGGGGGAGAATGAGCCAAATTGGCCTTGAGCAGCAAAGTGTAGCAGAATTTAGTGAACGCGCTTATCTTGATTATTCAATGTACGTCATTCTTGACCGTGCATTGCCTTTTGTCGGTGACGGCCTCAAGCCTGTACAAAGACGCATCATCTACGCGATGAGCGAATTAGGTCTTAAATCCACAGCAAAATTCAAAAAATCAGCGCGTACGGTAGGTGATGTTTTAGGTAAATTCCATCCACATGGCGACAGTGC
>QOAH01000085.1 GCA_003978185.1 Candidatus Thioglobus sp. | reverse complement strand
ACTTCTAACATTAGACCACAAGCATCGAGACCATTTAAAGCACGTTTTATCTTATCCTGAAGATTCAGCAGGTGGGCTCATGAATATCGATATCATTACAGTGCGTGATGATGTAAATGTACGTACTGTGATTCGTTATTTGCGCTTATTAAAAAAAATGCCAAATGACACCGACAAGGTGTTTGTGGTGGATAGGGATTATAAATATTTAGGCTCGATTCATATCTCTACTTTGTTAACCAACGAGGCAGAGCAAAACATTAATCCATTAATTAATAAGACGCTCAAGCCTATTTCTGCAGACATGCCTGAAAAAGAAGTGGCGCATTTATTTGAGCAACGTAACTTAATTTCAGCGCCAGTGGTAGATGAAAACAATCAGCTAATTGGTCGTATTACCATTGATGATGTGGTTGACGTGATTCGTGATGAAGCTGAGCACTCAGTGATGTCAATGGCGGGTTTGGATGAAGAAGAGGATGTGTTTGCACCCGTGATGCAAAGCTCTAAACGTCGCAGTGTTTGGCTCGGTGTTAATTTAATTACGGTGTTTATCGCGGTATTTTTTATCGGATTATTTGAAGCGACATTGCAAGAGAAAATTGCCTTAGCAATTTTGATGCCAGTGGTGGCTTCTATGGGTGGTATTGCCGGCACCCAAACCTTAATTTTGGTTACGCGCGGTATTGCCACCGGCAGAGTGACCAGCTCTAACCTTAAAGTGCTAATGAATAAAGAAGTAGCCATTGGTTTTTTAAATGGTATTATTTGGTCGGTTGTTATCGCACTAGCGACTTACTTTTGGTTTGAAGATGTAATGCTTAGTCTTGTAATTGCTTTGGCTGTTATTGTTAATTTAATTTTTGCTGCTTTTTCTGGCGCATTCTTACCCTCACTACTGATCAAGTTTAAAATCGATCCAGCCCTTGCAGGTGGTGTTATTCTTACCACGATTACTGATGTCATTGGTTTTGTGGCTTTCTTAGGCTTGGCTTCACTAGTCATCTAAAAATTCGCCCTTTGAGCTGGTATAAATATGCCGTTTTTATTTAAAAAATACAACACTGTTAAAGGCAAAAAAGTCCAACAATTTTTATTGGACGAGGCTAAATTATCATCGTCTGTGTCACAAAAATTGCTCGCTAAAAATAGAGTGTTTGATGACCAAGGAAACATACTTAAAAACGGACAAATCTTAAAAGGTGAATACATACAAGTAGCTGTATTTGAAGGCCGTACAAGAGGCTTAAAACCTATGTTTGAAGTGCAAGATTTTGCTGTATTTGATAAGCCGTCAGGGGTAATGGTCCATCCCACACGAAAAACTACTGAATATTGTTTACTGGATGAAATTAGGCATCATTTTGGTGAACAAGCAGATTTAGCACACCGTATTGATGCTGAAACATCAGGGCTAGTGTTAGTCGCTAAAAACAAGCATGCAAGCAGAATCTTAAAAACCATGTTTGAAAATAGACAATACGAAAAGTCATATTTAGCCTTGGTAAAAGGCCATTTGCAAGATAGATGCGCCAATATCAAAATCAACAGGCAGTATCAATATCAAAATGACGTGTGATAACGAATCTGGAAAAGCGTCAACAACCCACATTAAGCCACTGAAGTTTAACAAACAAGATGACACAACCTTGGTTGAAACCATACCCATTACTGGTAGACAGCATCAAATAAGAGTGCATTTAGATTCGATCGGGCATACGATTTTAGGTGATCCAATCTATGGCGTTGATGATCAGATAGCTGATGAATATTTGACTAAGACTTTATCAGAGGAAAAAAGAATTGAGTTGACGGGTGCAAGGCGACTGATGCTGCATGCAAATAGCTTGTCATTTACTTATAAAGATAAAGAATATAACATTACTTCAAAATTTAGCAAATTTTACGAATAAGCCAAATCTCGCTGTAAAAAGAATATATAAGGCGTTCTTAGGTTGAAAACACCCTATTTTTTCCTATTTTTACTGGATTATTTAATGCAATAGACCTTTATCTGTTGTAAATGTAAAAATTTCAGAAATTTTGTAAATCAGAAGTCTTTGGTAGAAATATCGTTATTTTCTAGCCAAGTTCTGAATTTTGTTTGAATATCTTCTAGAATTTTTTGATTGTCTGCCTCAAAACGTAATACTAAACATGGCGTAGTGTTAGAGGGGCGAACCAAGCCCCAGCCATTAGGATAATCCACTCGTACGCCATCAATGGTGATAATGTTAGCACCTTCAAAGCTCACATTTTTAGCAAGCTTGTCCATTGCCTCAAACTGTTGGCCTTGCTCATCAAAGTGAATATTGATCTCAGGCGTGTTGATACTATCGGGTAAATCGGCAAAAACTTCGGCGCAAGTTTTGCTAGTTTTGGACATGATTTCTAATAAACGGGCACCGGTATAAAGTGCATCATCAAACCCGTACCAACGTTCTTTAAAGAAAATATGACCACTCATCTCGCCACCGAGTGCAGCACCGGTTTCTTTAAGTTTAGCTTTGATAAAGCTGTGACCTGTACGCGACATAATTGGCTCACCACCATGTTCGGCGATGTCTTTTGGTAGTAAGGATGAACACTTAACATCAAACACGATTTTGGCGCCTTTATTGCGTTCAAGAATATCTCTTGAGTAGAGAATCATTTGGCGGTCTGCCCAAATAACATTACCTTTATTGTCAATAAGACCGAGTCGGTCACCATCACCATCAAAAGCAAAGCCCATGTCTGCACCAGTATCTATTACTTCTTTGATAATATCTTCGAGGTTGTGTAGTTTGGATGGGTCAGGATGATGGTTAGGGAAAGTACCATCGACTAAACAAAACAGTTTGGTAACTTTAGCACCGAGTTGTTCAAACAGTTTTGGTGCAATATTACCTGCAACACCATTGCCTGCATCAATGACAATATTGAGTGGTTTGTCGAGCTTAATGTCTGATTTGATACGATCAATATAATCTTGTTCAATATCAACTTTGGTTGAAGTGCCATGGCCCGTATTGAAGTCATTATTAATAATGCGTTGATACAATTCTTGGATGCGATCACCTGAAAGTGTTTCACCAGCAATCATAATTTTAAAACCATTGTATTCAGGTGGGTTGTGTGAGCCAGTGATCATCACACCTGAAGTGGCGGCTTTGGTATACGTGCCGTAATATACCAGTGGGGTAGGTACCATGCCAATATCAACAATATGACAACCACTTGCTTTTAGGCCAGATTTTAACGCATCCATTAGCGTTAATCCACTGAGGCGTCCATCGCGCCCAACCACAATACCTCGCTCGCCTTTGGCGATGGATTCACTACCAATGGCAAGGCCGATTAGTTTGACTGCTTCAGGGGTGAGTTCTTGCTCAACAATGCCGCGAATATCGTAAGCCTTAAAAATGGATTGTGAAATAGTCATGATGATAAAATGTCATTAAATAATTGATTTATTTTAAGCGTAATGAAAGAAAAATTTAAAGTTATTGAGATTGAAAATGAAATAATGACACTGAAAGTCAATCGCTCAGGTGGTTGTCACAGTTGTTCGGCCAGTAGTGGCTGTGGCACAGGTATATTGGCTAATTACTTTGATCATTACACTGTGTTTAATAAGCCGGTGCAAAGTGGGGTCGCGGTGGGTGATTTTGTGACTTTAGAAATTTCATCTTCTGAATTATTTTCACGAGCCTTTATGTTGTATATCTTTCCAATTTTGGCATTATTTATGGGCAGTTATATGGGCATGCGTTTATTTCCTGCAACGGAATTATGGCAAATAAGCTTTGGAATTTTCGGTTTTATTAGTGCGCTTTTACTCACCAAATATTTTGTAAAGTAGGCTTTTAAGGCGCTATAAATTTGGGATAATCGATCTATTTTTATAAACAAATT
>QOAH01000154.1 GCA_003978185.1 Candidatus Thioglobus sp. | reverse complement strand
ATGTTTAGAGGGTAGCGCTAATCCAACTTTGGTGGCACCATCCTGTGTATATACCGAAATTCGGCATGGCAACACTGTTGCCAAATTCATATCCTTCTCCAGGATATCTTTTGCAACCTTTGGGTTACATACTTCAAACACGTGACATTCTTCTGTCAACTCATGGCCTTTACCAGCCAGCGTTTGTTTAATATCGTAAGAATGCAAAATTCCAAACTGATTGTTTGGAACGGCTTCTTTTAATTTTTCAATCACCTCATTAATGCCAAGGGATGAATCTTTAATATATAAGTCTGACATAAAAACACGGCCCGCCTAAGCGAGCCGTAATTTTTGTTAATTAAGCAATATGCTCAACTAAACGAAGCATGTTACACGTGTAACCATACTCGTTATCGTACCAAGAAACAACCTTAACAAATGTATCGTCAAGTGCAATACCGGCATTTGCATCAAAAATTGATGAAGCGCTAATACCACGGAAGTCAGATGAAACCACCATATCTTCTGTGTATGCTAAAGTACCTTTCATTGAGCCTTCTGAAGCTTCTTTCATTGCTGCACAAATTTCTTCATAAGTTGCTGGCTTGTCTAATTCACAAGTTAGGTCAACCACTGAAACGTCAACTGAAGGAATACGGAAAGCCATACCTGTTAATTTGCCGTTAAGCTCAGGTAAAACGATACCTACTGCTTTAGCAGCACCGGTTGATGAAGGAATGATGTTCTCAAATACCGCACGACCACCTCTCCAATCTTTCATTGAAGGGCCATCAACTGTTTTTTGTGTTGCTGTTGCTGCATGAACCGTTGTCATTAAGCCACGCTTAAGACCCCAGTTATCATTGATCACTTTAGCAATTGGTGCTAAACAGTTAGTGGTACATGATGCTGCTGAAATAATTGATTGACCTGCGTATTCAGTGTGGTTAACACCGTATACAAACATTGGTGTTGCATCTTTAGAAGGTGCTGATTGAACAACCTTCTTAGCGCCAGCGTCAATGTGTGCTTGACAAGATTCTTCAGTTAAGAAGAAACCTGTACAGTCGATCGCGATATCTACATCGATGTCGCCCCATGCTAAATCTGCAGGGTTACGCTCAGCTGAAAGACGAATCTTCTTACCATCGATAACAAAGTTATCACCATCTACTGCAACTTCACCGTCAAAACGACCGTGTGCTGTGTCATACTTAAGCATATATGCTAAGTAATCGTTGTCTAATAAGTCGTTAATACCGACTACTTCTAATTCTGGAAAATCTTTTGCGATTGCACGAAATACCATGCGACCAATACGACCAAAACCGTTAATACCTACTTTAATTGCCATTCTTCTTACTCCTATTTACTTTTTATTAAGATTACACCAAATGATGTAATGTTTACCAAAACACAGGCCTTGCATGCAAGACCTGTGTTTAATTCTTTATTTAACCGATGACTGATTTAGCTGTTGCAATCACGTTATCTACCGTAAAGCCAAATTCTTTAAATAAGTCAACTGCTGGTGCAGACTCTCCAAAGGTTGTCATGCAAACCAAACCACCATCGATACCAATGTATTTATACCAACCATCGCCAACGCCTGCTTCAATAGCAATACGTTTAACGCCTGGTGTTAATACTGAATCTTTGTATGCTTGATCTTGCTCGTCATAAGCATTCGTACAAGGCATTGAAACCACACGTACATTAGCGTCCATCGCCTCAGCAGCTTCAACCGCTAAACCAACTTCAGAACCCGTTGAGATGAAAATAATATCTGCATCGCCATCACAGTCCTTAAGTACATAACCACCTTTTTCAATGTTAGCCACTTGCTCAGCCGTACGTGGCTGAGGTGTTAGTGCCTGACGTGAGAACACCAAACCTGTTGGCGCATTACCTCTCAACATTGCCATTTTCCAAGATACTGCTGATTCAACTGCATCACAACCTCTCCAAGAGTGGAAGCCAGGAATCATACGCATGGTTGACATTTGTTCAACTGGCTGGTGTGTTGGACCATCTTCGCCCAAGCCAATAGAATCGTGTGTATAAACATAAATTGTGCCGATCTTCATCAGTGATGACATACGTAATGCGTTACGCATAAACTCCATAAACATGAAGAACGTTGCACCATAAACTTTAAAACCACCGTGAAGAACCATACCGTTCATCATGTGTGCCATACCAAACTCACGTACACCCCAAGAGATGTAGTTACCGTTAGCATTATCAGCATTAACCTTAACCGTGCCTGACCAGTTAGTCAGGTTAGAACCGGTTAAGTCAGCAGAACCACCAAACATTTCTGGTAGTAATGGGCCCATTGCTTCAATCGACGCTTGACGTGATGCAATGTTTGGCATTTCGTCTTGAGTCTTAGCAATAAATTTATCCATTTCAACTGCAAAGTTAGCCGGTAAATCACCTGCCATACGACGCTCAAACTCAGCCGCATCTTCAGGGAATTCAGCCTTATAGGCTGCAAATGTATCATTCCAAGCCGCTTCATCAGTCGCGCCTTGTTCTTTATGATCCCAACCAGCATAAATATCTGCAGGAATCTCAAATGGTGCTGCGTCCCAGCCTAATGCTGCGCGCGTACCTGCAATTTCTTCATCACCCAATGGTGCGCCGTGACAGTCGTGCGTACCTGACAACGTCGGTGCGCCAAAACCAATGGTGGTTTTACAACAAATTAAACTTGGCTTATCAGTAACAGCCTTAGCTTCTGTGATTGCCTTGCTGATTGCATCTGCATCGTGACCATCAACCGCAACAACATGCCAATCGTATGAGTTAAAACGCCCTGGAACGCCACGTTCCATCCAATCACCAATGTGGCCATCGATAGAAATATCGTTGTCATCCCAAAATGCGATTAATTTACCCAAACCTAATGTACCAGCCATTGCACATGATTCATGTGATAAGCCTTCCATTAAACAACCATCACCCATAAATACATAAGTGTTGTGATCAACAATATCATGACCTGGCTTGTTGAATTGTGCGCCTAATGTGCGCTCAGCAATTGCCATACCAACAGCATTAGTGATGCCTTGGCCTAGTGGGCCAGTTGTAGTTTCAATACCTTCTGCATAGCCATACTCAGGGTGTCCTGCAGTTTTTGAATGTAATTGACGGAAGCCTTTAATATCATCCATGCTTAACTCGAAACCCGTTAAATGTAGTAACGAGTACATCAACATTGAGCCATGGCCATTTGATAAAACAAAACGATCACGGTCAGCCCATTTAGAGCTAGTTGGGTTATACTTCATGTGTTCGTTCCAAAGTACTTCAGCAATATCCGCCATACCCATTGGTGCACCCGGGTGGCCTGAATTTGCTTTTTGAACTGCGTCCATGCTTAAAGCACGAATGGCGTTTGCTAGATCTCTGCGTGATGGCATATA
>QOAH01000033.1 GCA_003978185.1 Candidatus Thioglobus sp. | reverse complement strand
GAGCATGTTGTTCGTAAAGAAGCTAAGAAGAAATAATATAAGGTATTAAGATATGAAATTGTCTAAAAAACAAGCTCGATTAAGAAGAGCAACTAAATTTAGAGCAAAGCATGCTGCAAGAAGTGTAGAGCGTTTATGTGTATTTAAAACATCGCAACACATCTATGCGCAAATCATTAGTGGTTGTGGCACAAAAACATTGGCATCAGCATCGACTTTAACAATTAAAGTTAAAAATGGTGGCAATGTTGAGGCAGCAGCTAAGATAGGTGTTGAAATTGCTAAAGCAGCAAAAAAAGCAAAAGTTACGAAGGTCGCTTTTGACCGTTCTGGCTTTAAGTTTCATGGTCGTGTAAAGGCATTAGCAGATGCGGCAAGAGACGGCGGATTAGACTTTTAAAAAAATTATAAAAATAGGCGACAATAATGGCTGAATATAAGAAAAATAATAATAAAGACGATAGCGAGTTTATTGAAAAACTGGTTAACATTCGTCGCGTTGTCAAAGTAGTGAAAGGTGGTCGTATTTTTGGCTTCTCAGCACTGGTTGTTGTTGGTGATGGTAATGGTAAAGTAGGTTATGGCACGGGAAAAGCACGTGAAGTACCTGCAGCAATCCAAAAAGCTATGGACAAAGCAAAAAAAGCAATGAAAAGTGTACCACTAAAAAATGGAACACTTTATTACCCTATCACCTCTTGTGTTGGTGCTGCCAATGTTTATATGCAACCAGCATCAGAAGGTACTGGTGTGATTGCCGGCGGCCCAATGCGTAGTGTTTTAGAAGCGGTTGGTGTACACAATATCTTGGCAAAGTGTCATGGTACGCGTAATCCTATTAGTGTTGTTCGTGCAACTGTTGAAGGTTTAACGTCAATGACGTCTCCACAGTCAGTTGCTGCCAAGCGCGGCAAAACTGTTGAACAAATTACTGGGGAAGCATAATGGCCGATGATAAGAAGGTAGTTAAAAAAGCAGCAGCTAAGAAGCCAGCAGCAAAAAAAGCAACATCTAAGAAAAATACAGTTAGCGTAACGCTAGTTAAAAGTTTTCACGGTCGCCTGCCAACACATCGTGCAACGATAACTGGTTTAGGCTTAAAGAGAATCAATCACACAGTTGTGCTAGAAGACACTCCTGAAGTGAGAGGCATGATCAACAAAGTATCTTACTTACTTAAGGTAGAAGGTTAGAAATTATGAGTACTATGCAATTAAATACATTATCACCTGCAGAGGGTGAAAAAAGATCTAGAAAACGCGTTGGCCGTGGTATCGGTAGTGGTTTTGGTAAAACATGTGGTCGTGGTCATAAAGGTCAAAAATCTCGCTCAGGTGGTTCTACTAAAGTTGGTTTTGAAGGTGGACAGATGCCTTTGCAACGCCGTTTGCCTAAAGTAGGTTTCTCGTCAAGAGTATCCATCATCACTTCTCAAGTTACCTTGTCAGAGATTGACAAGTTAGAAGAAAAAGAGATTACAATCGATGTGTTAAAGCAACACAATTTAGTGACTAAAAATATTAAGCGCGTTAAAGTTATGCTTTCTGGTGAGATCACTAGAGAAGTTACATTAACAGGCATCAAAGCGACAAAAGGTGCACTTGCGGCCATTGAAGCAGCTAAAGGCTCAGTAAGCGAGTAATTATATGAGTCAACCACCCTTAGGCCTTTCACAAGATTTAACCAAACGCATCCTTTTTCTATTGGGTGCGTTGATCGTTTTCAGGCTTGGTACGCATATTACTATCCCGTTTATCTCACCGATAGCGCTAGCTTCACTTGTGCAAGATAACCAGGGTACGATTTTGGATATGTTTAATATGTTCTCAGGTGGTGCATTAGAGCGTTTATCTATCTTTACCTTGGGCATCATGCCCTATATTTCGGCATCTATTATTATTCAGTTGATGACCTCAGTAGTTCCTAAGTTAGAGCAACTTAAAAAAGAAGGTGAAACGGGTAAACGCAAGATTACACAGTACACCCGTATGGGTACTGTTGTCTTGGCTGTGTTTCAGTCATATGGTATTTCAATTGCCTTGCAATCACAGTCAGCTGGTGGAGTAGCGCTAGTAACACAAGGTGGATTTACGTTTAGCTTAGTGACTGTTATTACCTTAACCACAGGCACACTATTCTTAATGTGGCTAGGTGAGCAAATTACTGAAAAAGGCATTGGCAATGGTATTTCAATGATTATTTTTGCTGGTATTGTTTCTGGTTTGCCATCGGCATTAGGCTCAACTATGTCACTGGTATCAACAGGAGAATTAGCCGCTATCTTTGTAGTCATTCTTTTGGCAATGACTTTATTGGTTACTGCATTTGTGGTGTTTATGGAACGAGGACAACGTCGTATTACTGTTAATTACGCTAAGCGTCAGCAAGGCCGCAAGATGGTCGGCGGCCAAAGTTCATACTTACCGTTAAAAATCAATATGGCTGGTGTAATTCCACCCATATTTGCATCTTCAATTATCTTATTCCCAGCAACGATGGGCGGTTGGTTTTCTC
>QOAH01000072.1 GCA_003978185.1 Candidatus Thioglobus sp. | reverse complement strand
ATGGAAAGTATTATCCACAAACGCTTGGTTGGTCAAGACAAAGCCGTTAAGGTAATTTCTGATGCAGTACGTCGTTCACGTGCAGGCTTGAGCGATCCTAATCGCCCTGATGGTTCCTTCCTATTTATGGGTCCTACCGGTGTGGGTAAAACCGAACTAACTAAAGCTTTGGCAGACTTCTTATTTGATACCGAACAAGCAATAGTGCGTGTCGATATGAGTGAATTCATGGAAAAACATTCTGTTTCTCGTTTGATTGGCGCACCTCCGGGTTATGTAGGCTACGAACAAGGTGGTGTATTAACTGAAGCAGTACGACGCAAGCCATATTCAATCATCCTGCTAGATGAAATCGAAAAAGCCCATCCAGATGTATTTAACGTACTTCTGCAAGTTTTAGATGATGGTCGCTTAACCGATGGCCAAGGTCGCACGGTTGACTTTAAAAATACGGTGATTGTAATGACGTCAAATCTAGGTTCGCATATGATTCAAGAAAACCCAGGTAAAGACATGTCAAAAGAATTAACAAAACTAGTTGGTGAACATTTCCGACCAGAATTTGTTAATCGTATTGATGAAATCGTTACCTTTAATAGTCTTGGTAAAGATCAAATCAAAGGCATTGCAAAAATACAAATTGAGATTTTATCTTCAAGATTGGCTGATCTTGATCTTAAACTTGAAATGAGCGATAAAGCCATGGAGATGATTGTTGATAAAGGCTACGATCCTATGTATGGCGCAAGACCACTCAAACGCACCATCCAGCAATTGTTAGAAAATCCACTTTCTCAAAAGATTTTATCTGGAGAATTCTTACCTGGATCAACTATTCACGCCAATACTGAAAATAATGAGATTATCTTTTCTTAAGTAGACAAACCCCTATCATCCATAGAGATTGATATAATCGAACTCTATGGATGATTACATCAAAATTGCGAAAAATGGCTTATGGGACAACAACCAAGCTTTGGTTGCATTGTTAGGTTTGTGTCCACTACTAGCGGTAACTAACAATGTAGTCAACTCTATTGCCCTTGGCTTGGCCACGACCTTTGTTTTGGTCGCTTCCAATACAACGATCTCTATCTTTCGCAATTACATCTCTAAAGAGGTGCGCATCCCTATCTTTGTTTTGCTTATCGCTTCTTTCGTCACCATTGTTGAACTAACAATGCAATCTTATTTTTATGATTTGTATTTAATCTTAGGTATTTTTGTACCTTTAATTGTAACCAACTGTGCTATCTTGGGCAGAGCTGAAGCTTTTGCCAGTAAGAACACTTGGGGTAAATCAGCGCTTGATGGACTTATGATGGGTATTGGCTTTTCAATTATATTGATTATCCTTGGTGGGATGCGAGAGTTAATAGGTTCTGGTACCTTGTTTGATCAATCAGCCTTATTACTCGGCAGTTTAGGCGATACACTGAGTATCACCGTGTTTGAAGATTACCAAGGCACGTTATTGGCAATCTTACCCCCGGGGGCATTTATCGGTCTAGGTTTAATTGTTGCTGTTAAAAACTTTATTGATTTAAAAGCAGTCGAGAGATCAAAATCAGTGATAGTTAACGAAAGTGTTGAAATAGCAAGTCTTAGTAACTCATAAACAGGAGAGTCATGAAAAAATTAATAATACTGATAAGTTTGTTAGCGTTAGGTGCTAATGCAGAAGGTGAAAAAACCAAAAAAGTATTTATCTCACCAGGTTTAGTATCTATCGATATTATTCACCAAGGTCAAACGGTTAAATTACAAAGAAATCAAGATAGGGATCATAAAATATCAAATTTCTATCTTAAAACTAGCCGTGGAAAAATTCAAAAAATGTATCCATTTGCGCCTCACTCAGTTGAAACGATTGGTGAACTTGATGTCATTGAATATGTCAAACAAAGATCAGCAGGCGATGACAATATCGTAGTGATTGATACTCGTACACCTAACTGGCCAGTCATTACAGGTGGTATTCCAACAGCTGTTAACATTCCGTATACAGACTTTAAGAAAAAAACCACCGCATTAGAAATCATGGAAGATCTGCTTGGCGTGCAAATAGATGATACTTGGGACTTTACTTACGCCAAAACCCTGGTGATGTACTGTAATGGCATTTGGTGCGGTCAAACACCGGCTGCTATTAAAGCGTTATTAGGTTATGGTTATCCTGCTGCAAAAATTAAATACTACCGTGGCGGTATGAATGCTTGGAAATCTCTAGGCTTAAAAACCGTTAACTTATAAACCTTGAACACTGTTGGTGATTACCTTAAAAGTGGTGCGATTGATATCGCGCCACTTTTGTCTTTAGTATTGGGAAAATCCAACACTGAACTTTATGTGCAAAATGATTATGCTTTAGATGACAAGCAACAACGACAACTTTTAAATTTTATTCAACAACGTGAACAAGGTGTGCCTTTTGCCTACCTTAGTGGTAAAAAAGGTTTCTATCATCTTGATTTTAAAGTCACAAAAGACACTTTAATTCCACGTCCAGAAACTGAACTAT
>QOAH01000109.1 GCA_003978185.1 Candidatus Thioglobus sp. | reverse complement strand
CATCCTAAAACAACCCCAATATAGACCTACCATAGACCACTAACAAACTAGCCCTAAAGTAGTTCCATATAAGACTACCCTAGCATTGTTTTGGTACCCCCTCAAACCCTAACAAAGCCACACAATAGACAACATCTATCCCATAGTAATCAATGGTCTTAATAAGGTCTTATTTCGTCAGCTTGTATACTAACCATTTACGTGAGTACACCATCAAAATCACTTGCCACTCAAAAGACTAGCTCCTTATCAAGTTGTTAAGGAGATGGCCTGCATATGTATCCATCATTATTAGCAAAAGATCCAATCATGGCACGAGGCGGTCGGCTAGTTTCATTGCTTAGATTGATTACAGTATAAATTTAATAATTTATTTTTCCTACTTTAGTATCTCTTAACTTAATAGTTACATCTTCATCGTCTGCTTTATATACTTTTATGTCCTAATTTTTTTATTTATATCAATGACTTATATATTTATTTTTTTAAAAAAAAATTAAAAAAAATTAAAAAAACAATTATTAATCGCTGCAGTTGCAGCAACATTATAAAAAAGAGGGGGTAAAAGTAATTACCTACTTTAACTAAGCTTGTTTTTAATAAAGATAATCACTACAATTAAAAGGTGAATTTAAATACTCCTATTACTGATATATTTCCACTATCGTTGCTTGAATACGCAAAGCAAGTATTGGGTGTTGAGTTCTCTAGATTGCCAGTACGAATGCAAACAGGTTATATCAATGTTTTGTGGAATCATCACAACTTAATTAAATCCAATACCCACAGTCAAGATACCGATAGTTTTTTTATGGATGCTC
Organism: Candidatus Thioglobus sp.; assembly: GCA_003978185.1. The sequence continues at coordinate 3,242 of QOAH01000109.1, read as the reverse complement.
ATGAGGTTGAGAGCTACTTCACAGATCTTAGGAATTTCAGAGCTATTAATAACAATGGCTATTTCTTAATACCAAAGCGTACTAGGCACGGTGTTATTGAAGGTAGGTATAACTTCAGTAGAAAGACCGGTCTGGATGCTACTTACTGCAACCCTACAAACTGGATTGTTAAAACCATCAAGTCTGCTCAAGGTTTTAAAAGTTATAAAGAAGGTTATTCAAACGGGTTTCAGTTGTCTCCCATGTTTAGTCAACTATTTGTAGGCTGGAAGAATAATCAAATTCTAAATACCAATACTCAATTAGATATGATTAATCGAAAAGGCGAGCGAGTTAAAGATATAGTGGAGAAAATTGGTGGCGCGATCTATCGTACTAAGAGCGCAATTAGACAGACTATTAATATTAATGTCGATGTTAAACTCAATTATGAATCCTTAGCTAAGCATAAGAATTTATTGTTAGATCTACAGGTTAGATTAAAGGGATTAAATGAGAGTGAATTTAATCATGAAGTAAGGCTTATTAAGGACGATGAAAAACATAAAGGCTTCATGTCTAGCCAATTATTCGACCATTTGTCGATCATTCAAAGTATTAATGAGACAAATCGCTTATTAATCAACGTAAAAGGAGAAGATCACCCTAGTATTTCAATATTTTATGAAGAATCTTCTACTGGTCGATACATGGCCAAGAATGGCATGTTACAAAACTATCATAGAAATGTAAGGGAGGCGGCATTTAAAGGGTGCTATGAATACAGTGTTGAGATGCTATTTCCTAATATATTAAATCATTTCACTCAAACTGATGATTTACTCAATTCAGTTGTAGACCGTGTTGTAAATTATAGGGGCCCATCTTGGGGTTACTTTGACGTAATAGAAGAGGATAAGCGTGAAGAATTGGGATTGTACGAATATTTTGAAGATTTGATAAGACCTTTTAAGGATTTGTGGGACGGTCAAGATTTTTCAATTTCTACTATAACTACTTTTGCAGAGGAGCTTGATTCTGATTTTGATACTATCAATCAGGCTATCCTAGTGCTTTCCTACGGTGGTCAATTGTCTGGAAATTGTAGAACATTGATTTTTAAGGTGTGCAATAGTGATGTTGCTTTAGTAAATAGAATTATCAATCACCATATAATAGGGAGCTATGCAATTTTTGCAGATTTTTGTTGTAATTTTGGTTCCTTAGACTCTATTGATACAGGTTCAGGCAATGCTGTGGGAATTATCAGCATGATTAAGAATAACTCTAAGGTTTTAGCGCATTTGTTACAGGGCTATGAGCGACAAATTATGGATGTAATTATTAAGCATTCCAAGCGGGAAGATATTGCACTTTTATTACACGATAGTGTTATTTTCTATAACAAGAAATCAATAGAAAAGCTATCAGCCATTGTTAAAAAAGAGACGGGCTTTAATTTGACTTTTTATGAAAGAAAATATTAACATAATTTTAGAGCAAAAAAAATGCGGGGCAAGCCCGCATTTTGACACTCTAACTAAAGACAGTTTTAGTACTTGTAAGATTCCGGCTTAACCTTCTTTACTAACGTTGATGTAATCAGCTTGAACGTCAGTTAGTGTTGTTAATACACCACCAAATCCACCAACCATGCCAGCAGCTACTTCTTCATCGAGTTTTTTCGGTAATACTTCTACGTAAATGTCACCACCCAAGTCCGCAAATTTAGCATCGAATAAATGCATTTGTGCGAGTACTTGGTTGGCAAATGAGCCATCCATAATACGAGAAGGGTGACCAGTTGCGTTGCCTAAGTTAACCAGGCGACCTTCAGATAATAAAATCAAGTAATCAGATTTATCATCACTTCTAAATACACGATGAACTTGTGGTTTTACTTCATCCCAACGCCAATTATCACGCATGTATTGCGTGTCAATTTCATTATCAAAATGACCAATATTACAGACAACAGAGCCCGCTTTAAGCATTTGTAGCATCGCATCATCACACACATTAAAGTTACCTGTGGTGGTAACGATCAAGTCAGTTGTGGCTAATAATCGTTTGTTAATGTCGTCAGTTTTACCGGTATTAACACCTTGCTTATAAGGCGATACAATCTCAAAGCCATCCATACAAGCTTGCATGGCACAAATTGGATCAATTTCTGAAATTTTAACAATCATGCCTTCTTGACGAAGCGATTGGGCTGAGCCTTTACCCACGTCACCATAACCAATAACCAGTGCTTTTTTACCCGACATTAGCATGTCAGTACCACGTTTAATGGCATCATTAAGTGAGTGACGACAACCGTACTTGTTATCATTTTTTGACTTGGTAACTGAATCGTTAACATTAATGGCTGGTACTTTTAGTGAGCCTTCTTCCATCATCTCAAGTAGGCGGTGAACACCGGTTGTGGTTTCTTCACTAATACCGTGAATGTCTTTTAACATTTCTGGGTATTTTTCATGCAGCATTTGCGTTAAATCGCCACCATCGTCAAGCACCATATTAGCATTCCAAGGTTTGCCATTATCTAGAATAGTTTGCTCAATACACCATAGGAATTCTTCTTCAGTCTCACCTTTCCAAGCAAAAGTTGGAATATCAGCTGCTACCATCGCTGCTGCGGCGTGATCTTGTGTTGAGAAAATATTACAGCTTGACCAGCGCACTTCGGCACCTAAATCAACCAAAGTTTCCATTAGTACCGCTGTTTGAATAGTCATGTGAATACAACCTAGGATGCGCGCATCTTTAAGCGGCTGTTCGTTGCGGTATTTATTACGTAGTGTCATGAGTGCCGGCATTTCTGCTTCGGCTAATTCTACTTCTTTACGGCCATAATCAGCCAAACTCATATCGGCTACTTTATAGTCGTCGTTGTTTAAAGTGTTGTTACTCATTTTTATCTCCTAAAAGCATAATAAAAATGAGCGCCGTTTTAATTGCCAAGCCTGATGGGAATTCCCAATGCAGCGCTCCTTGGCGAGAAGGTGATTATACCTTCAAACGATTATTTTAGTAAGTGTGCTCGGTCAGTTTTTTCCCAACTGATTGCTTCTTCTGTACGACCAAAATGACCATAACTCGCGGTTTGTTGGTAGATTGGGCGTTTAAGATCTAGCATCGCAATCAAACCTTTAGGGCGTAAATCAAAATGCTCAGCCACTAATGCTTCGATCGCCTCATCTGAAATTTTTCCAGTGCCAAAAGTTTCAATGCTAATTGAGGTTGGATCAGACACACCA
>QOAH01000031.1 GCA_003978185.1 Candidatus Thioglobus sp. | reverse complement strand
GAATCAACTCGTCCAGGCGCACAATCGGTTTCAATATCTGATGAAATTAACCGCGTGATTCCTGTGATTGAGGCATTGCATCATTCAACTAATGTCATCATCTCAATAGACACCTCAAAACCAGAAGTGATGAAATTAGCTGTTGAGGCTGGTGCCAGCATTGTTAATGACGTGTGTGCTTTAAGTGCCGATAGTGCGCTTGAAACTGTAGCTAGGCTGAATGTCGATGTATGTTTGATGCACATGCAAGGTAACCCTAGAACTATGCAAAAGGATCCGACTTATAATGATGTGGTCGATGATATTAAAGATTTTTTTAGTCAGAAGATTGAGGCATGCATTGAGGTTGGTATTGCCGAGGATAAAATTATTTTAGATCCTGGTTTTGGATTTGGTAAGACACTAGATCATAATCTAGAAATGCTAAAACGTTTTAATGAGTTTAAAAGTTTCGGGCTACCACTATTAGCGGGTCTATCTCGTAAGTCGATGATTGGCACACTTTTGGATGATAGAAATGTTGGTGGAAGAGTCTCTGGCAGTGTAACAGCCGCTATAATAGCAGTGCAAAATGGTGCAGATATTGTACGTGTGCATGATGTACTAGAAACCAAAGATGCATTGACGATTTTAGGGGGTGTGAGTTGAGTAGTTATTTTGGCACAGATGGTATACGCGGCAAAGTAGGTGTCGCACCAATTACGGCTGATTTTTTCTTAAAATTAGGCTGGGCAGTTGGCTCGGTTTTGGCTAAAAAAGGCAAGTCCAGTGTTGTTATTGGTAAAGACACTAGGGTATCAGGTTATATATTTGAATCCGCTTTAGAAGCTGGATTCTTATCTGCAGGTGTTGATGTGGGTTTACTTGGCCCAATGCCAACACCGGGTATTGCATACTTAACAAAGAAGTATGGTGCGAACATTGGTGTCGTTGTTAGTGCTTCACATAATTCTTTTGAAGATAATGGGGTGAAGTTTTTCTCTCTAGAGGGTTTTAAGCTTAGCGACACAGATCAAAAAGAAATTGAAGAAAAGTTAGCACAGCCGATGGTGAGTGTTGATAGTTCAAACCTTGGAAAAGCAACACGCTGCGAGCATCCGATTAGCCAATATGTGAAATTCTGTAAAGAAAGTTTTGATTATTCTGTTAATTTAGGTGGTTTGGATATTGTGATTGATTGTGCGCATGGTGCAACTTATCACCTTGCTGAGGATGTCTTCTCAGGTTTAGGTGCTAGTATTACGATGATTAACAATCAGCCGGATGGTTTTAATATTAATCTTAAGTGTGGGGCAACGGATACAGCGCATTTACGTGATGTTGTATTGGCACAAAAAGCTGACTTAGGTATTGCTTTTGATGGTGATGGTGATCGACTGATTATGATTGATGCAAATGGTGAATTGGTAGATGGTGATGAGCTGGTATTCATCTTGGCTAAGTCTTGGCATAGCCAAAATCATTTACTCAGTAATACTGTCGTGGGTACCAAAATGAGTAACTTGGGTATGCGACACGCACTAAGAGATCTAGATATTTGTTTTATCGAAGCTGATGTGGGTGATCGCTTTGTCATGGAGCAGATGAAGGCTCATAATGCTATTTTAGGTGGTGAAGGCTCAGGTCATATTATTTGCTTGGATAAAGCTACATCTGGTGATGCAATGATTGCAGCGCTTCAAGTATTAGAAGTACTTGCTAAGCGTGGTAAGTCACTTAGCGAATTAAAGTCCGAAATGCAAAAATACCCGCAAGTATTAATCAATGTTAAAACCGAAGGGAAGATTGATTTGAATCAACATACAATTTTAAAACAAACCCAACTTGAAGTCGAAAAAGCTTTGGGTGATGAAGGTCGTGTGTTGATTCGTGCCTCGGGTACTGAGCCACTGATTCGCGTCATGGTTGAAGGTAAGGATTTAGATTTAGTACAACAAAGCGCAGAACAGCTGGCCGACGTGCTTCGCTAATGACTTTTGATCTTACCGAGCTGGTTTTAGTCGGTTTAATTTTTATTTGGGCGGGGTTCGTTCGTACAGGTTTAGGCTTTGGTGGTGCGGCATTGGGTTTGCCACTTATGTTGCTTGTTGGTGCAACACCAGTTTATTGGCTACCAATTATCGGCATTCATTTATTGTTTTTTTCATCACTGACTTTAGTCAAATCTTTAAAAAAAGTAGATTGGCCTTATCTTAAGCACTCATTATTGTGGATTATTCCTCCAACCTTAGTTGGTGTGGCTGGCTTATTAAGTTTGCCTGATGATGTGATTGTGGTGTTTATTTATTCAATCACTATTTTTTACGCTATCACTTGGATCTTTAATGCCAAAATCACTTCACATAGCCCGTGGGTAGATAAATTATTACTTATTTTGGGTGGATATGTGGCGGGTACGTCACTCACCGGTGCACCACTGATTGTGGCCGTGTATATGCGCTATATCGCTAAAGAATATTTGCGCAATACATTGTTTGTACTTTGGTTTATTCTAGTCAGCATTAAGATGGTTACTTTTGTGATTATGGATGTTGA
>QOAH01000103.1 GCA_003978185.1 Candidatus Thioglobus sp. | reverse complement strand
CACCTTGTAAAAAACCACAAACTTCTAACAAGTGCTCACACGGATAAATCGAAGCGGTTTCAACCAATGCGCCCTGATGTTGATTGTCTTTTGGAATCACTAAAGCATGTTGATTATTAGTTGCCTCTACAATAGCAGGCAACAAGCCCTCAGTAGCTCGTAACAAACCATCAAGCCCCAACTCACCAAAAAATTCAAACTTAGTAATATCAAGCTTAGGTTTAAGTTGTCCAGAGGCAATCAACACGCCCAGTGCAATAGGTAAGTCATAACGCCCACCGCTTTTCGGTAGGTTTGCTGGTGCCAAACTCACAGTAATTCTCCGATTGGGGAATTTAAACTGGGAATTCATCAATGCACTGCGTACACGATCCTTTGATTCCTTAACTGCACCTTCTGGCAAACCAACAATCGCGAAACTCGGTAAACCACCGGAAATATGCACTTCAATCGTCACTAAAGGTGCATCCATTCCTGTGGATGCCCGGGTAAAAACTTTAGCCAATTGGCTCATACAGTCTCCAGCTCCTCAAGGCTCCATCTGGGCTTAATAGTGATTTCGTTGCCAGCTGATACTTGGCCTTTAACTAGCCTTAAATGGCCGGCAAGGGCAATCATCGCACCGTTATCGGTGCAGAATTCTTGTCGTGGATAAAATACTTCCACGTCTAGTTTTTTGCCCATTTGGTCTAAAACCTGACGTAGTGATTGATTAGCACTTACACCACCTGCCACCACTAAGGTTGAATAATATGTTTGTTCTAGCGCACGCCTACATTTAATCATTAAGGTTTGTGTGGCTGCCACTTCAAATGCTTTGGCAATATCAGCTTTTTGCTCTGGGTGTTTGGCAAAGGTATTGCGCGCAAAAGTTTTAAGACCACTAAAACTGAAATCTAGGCCTGGGCGATCCGTCATCGGCCTTGGAAATTTAAACTGTGTTTCGTCGCCCTGCTCAGCCAGTGCTGCTAGTGCTGGCCCACCTGGATATCCCAAGCCTAAAATCTTAGCTGTTTTATCGAACGCTTCACCTGCCGCATCGTCTAATGACTCGCCAAGAATTTTATAATCGCCAATGCCTTTAACGTCCACCAATAAGGTGTGCCCACCAGACACTAACAACGCCACAAAGGGAAATTGTGGCTGTGTTTCTTCGAGTAGTGGTGCTAACAAATGCCCTTCCATATGATGCACTGCCAAGGCGGGAATATTGAGACTCCAAGCCAAGCTTTTAGCAACTGACGAACCTACCAATAAAGCCCCAGCCAAGCCTGGACCCGCCGTATAAGCAATACCGCTAATGTCGCCGAGCTGAAGTTTTGCCTCAGATAAGACTGCTTTAATCAAAGGAATGGTGCGTTGAATATGATCACGTGAAGCCAACTCTGGCACCACACCGCCATATTCAGCGTGCATTTCTACCTGAGAAAATAATTGATGGGCGATTAAGCCTTGATCTGATGAATAGAGCCCGATACCAGTTTCATCACAAGAGCTTTCAATGCCAAGCGTGATAAAATTTTTAGTGGCCACTACTAGATTCGCCTAAATAGACTTTTTTAACATCCTCGTTAGATAAGATTTCTTCTTTGTTTCCTCTGGCAATAATCTTCCCATCATGAAGCACATAGGAATGATCACAAGTATCTAGCATTTCCCGGTAATTATGGTCAGTAATTAAAACACCAATACCTTTATCACGGAGATGAAAAATAATTTGCTGAATATCGCCCACTGAAATTGGATCAACGCCAGCAAAAGGCTCATCTAGCAATACAAACTTTGGATTCATTGCTAACGCTCTGGCAATTTCCACGCGTCTACGCTCGCCACCTGAAAGGCTTAAACCATCAATATGGCGAATGTGTTCAATATTAAATTCAGCTAACAGTTCTTCTAATCGATGTTTTCTTTGTTTACGCTTGAGCTGAGGATTAAGTTCCAGCACCGCCATAATGTTGTCTTCAACAGATAGCTTTCTAAAAACAGAAGGCTCTTGTGGTAAATACCCTAACCCTAACTTTGCACGCTTATGCATAGGCAATTTACTAACCTGTGTATCACCTATAAACACTTGACCCTCATCTGCTCTCACTAATCCACAAGCAATATAAAAACACGTAGTCTTACCAGCACCATTTGGCCCTAATAAACCCACAATTTCACCGCCTTTAACTTCAAAAGAAACACCGCCCACCACTTCACGTTGAGCATATTTTTTACGAATATTTTTAACCGTTAATGTGTTTTTCTGCATAAATTAACAAAGCATTATTTTGAGTGCTTAATCTTACCCTAAATTAGGTGAATTTGTTCGGAGCTATAAGCTTCAATCGTGGTGGTATTTGACTTAATAATCAATGCACCATGCGCATTAACTCCATTAGCAGTGCCGATGGTTTTTTTGTCTTGATAATTAAGTTCTAACTGTTTTCCTAGTAAATAATCATGTTGATGCCACTGCGCCTGAAAAGCAGAAAACCCGTATTGCTCAAAGCGCTGACAAGACTTTAAAAAGTTGTTGATTAGCTTTTCATGCAAGT
>QOAH01000051.1 GCA_003978185.1 Candidatus Thioglobus sp. | reverse complement strand
TAAACACCACCTGGACGATAATAAGTCGCATGCATACGCGAACCTGATACCGCTTCATAGCAGTCAATCAACTTTTCACGCTCGCGAAAAGCGTACAAGAAAATACTCATCGCACCAACGTCAAGTCCGTGTGTACCTAACCACATCAAGTGATTTAGAATACGAGTAATCTCATCAAACATCACGCGAATATACTTTGCTCTCTCAGGTATTTCAAGCCCAAGCATGGTTTCAATTGCCATTACATAAGCGTGCTCATTACACATCATTGAGACATAATCTAGGCGATCCATGTAACCAATAGATTGACTGTACGGTTTAGACTCTACTAATTTTTCAGTGCCGCGATGAAGTAAGCCAATATGTGGATCTGCACGCTCAATTACCTCGCCATCAATTTCTAAAATAAGGCGTAAAACACCATGTGCTGCAGGATGTTGAGGACCAAAGTTAAGGGTATAGTTACGAATTTCAGCCATCTTATTTCCTGATTACTCTAGGTACATTAACATTTGGCTCAATACTCACAGGCTCGTAAACCACGCGGCCTAAGTCTTCGTCATAACGCATTTCAACCTCACCAATCATCGGGAAGTCTTTACGTAGTGGATGACCCACAAAACCATAGTCTGTCAAAATACGACGTAAATCCGTATGGTTTTCAAACAAGATACCCATTAAATCAAAAGCTTCACGCTCATACCAATCAGCTGATGCCCAAATATCAGTCACTGATTTAATAATAGGTTCTGCCTCGTCAACGTAAGACTTAACCCGTAATCGGTAATTCTTACTCACTGAGAGTAAATGATAAACCACGGCAAAACGTTTCTCGTGTCTATCTTCATCGTTTTGCGCTTCACGTGCTCGACTAAAACCTGAAGAGCTGGCATTAGCATCCCAATCAGACTGACCATAAGTTAAGTAATCAACACCACATAGATCAATCAAAGTGTCAAAAAAGAAAAAATCTCTAAGTCTTAAACAAGTCTTGATAATGTCATCAGAATCAACCGTCAAGGTGAGCTCGCCAAAAGCTTCAACCAGATTGTCTTCACCAAATTCTTCGATTAGTTGTTCTTTTAAATCTTCCATTAAGTTCTCGCAATCGTATTAGTACGACGAATTTTATCTTGGAGTTGCAAGATACCATAAAGTAGTGCTTCTGCTGTTGGTGGGCAGCCTGGCACATATACATCAACCGGAACAATGCGGTCACAACCGCGTACAACGGCATAAGAATAATGGTAATAGCCACCACCATTCGCACAAGACCCCATTGAAATCACCCATCTTGGCTCCGGCATTTGGTCGTAAACTTTTCTAAGCGCTGGTGCCATTTTGTTGGTGAGTGTGCCTGCTACAATCATTAAGTCTGATTGACGAGGGGTTGGTCTAAATACAATACCGAAACGGTCAAGATCATAACGTGAAGAACCCGCTTCCATCATTTCTACCGCACAACAAGCCAAGCCAAATGTCATTGGCCATAAAGAACCTGTTCTTGCCCAATTAATTACCTTGTCCAACGATGTGGTAACAAAGCCTTCTTTCATTAAACCTTCAATTGCCATACTAAATAATCCTTATTCCCACTCTAGCGCACCTTTCTTCCATTCGAAAACAAAGCCCACCACCAGTAAAAACAAAAAGATGCTCATACTAATAAAACCAAACCAGCCTAAATCAGATTGTACAACCGCCCAAGGAAAAACGAAAGCGACTTCTAAGTCAAACAAAATAAATAAAATAGCAACTAAGTAATAACGTACATTGAAATACATACGAGAGTCATCAAAAGGCGGAAATCCGCACTCGAACTGGGAATTCTTTTCTTCGTCTGGTTTATGAGGTCCTAATAAATAGCCAATTAACATTGGTCCAACGCCAAATGCAACGCCTAAGAACATAAAAACCATGATAGGTAGATAGTTTTCTAACACCTAATTCTTTCTCCTTGTATAGAAGTCAAATATTATATCTAATATTGGACAAATAACAAAATATATTTCAGCACAATTTATGCGTCTACTTCCGTGCCGCCTACTGTTAATTGGTCGATTTTCAAACTTGGCTGCCCCACGCCAACCGGTACAGACTGGCCATCTTTGCCACATACACCAACGCCTGAGTCCAACTTGAGATCATTTGCCACCATCGATATTTTCTTGAGTACTTCATCACCTGAGCCAATCAACGTCGCCCCTTTGACTGGTGTGGTGATTTTCCCATTCTTAATTAAATAAGCTTCATTCGCTGAAAACACAAATTTACCTGAAGTAATATCAACTTGTCCGCCATCAAAATTCACTGCATACAACCCATCATCAACCGAGGCGATCATTTCTTCTAGGGAATCTTTACCATTTAGCATGTAAGTGTTAGTCATTCTTGGCATGGGGGATATGTGCATAAGACTCACGTCTGGCATTACCAGTGGATTTTTCACCCATCAATCCGGCGTTTAATTTATCAAATAAATAACCCTTCAAAATACCATTTTCAATCAAGGTGGTGTTTTGTGTTGGCGTACCTTCATCGTCTATGGTTAAAGAACCACGTCGATTAGCGAGCGTACCATTGTCAACAATAGTGCATTTTTCACTGGCTACTTGTTCGCCGATTTTCCCGGTAAATACTGAGGTACCTTTGCGATTAAAGTCACCTTCTAAGCCGTGCCCAATAGCCTCATGCAACAACACACCCGGCCAACCTGGCCCTAATATTACTGGCATATTGCCTGCAGGCGCACCTTTGGCTTTCAAGGCTACTAATGCTTGTCGAATGGCTTCATGAGTATAAATTTCAGCCAAGTTGTGGTCAATAAAATAACGATAATCATATCGACCACCACCACCACTTGAGGCTGACTCAATTCTGCCATCGTGTTCAACAATCACGCTCACACTGACGCGTACCATCGGCCGATAATCTTTTTGATAAATACCATCAGTTGATACAATTAACACCTCAGTATAAGCGCCTGACAAAGATGCACTGACTTGCTTTACTTTGGGCTCTTTTCTGGCAATGGAATCAATCAGCTTGAGAAAATCAACCTTTTCTTCTGAAGTTAAACTGCCTAATGGGCTCAATCCACTATATTTAGCTATTGGTGGCACCGAATGAAAAGTTTGGATTTTTTGCGATGCTTTGTGCTTTGAAATGCCTTTGGCGAAATCCACTGCTTGATTAATCGCCTTGGCGTTTAAATCATCCGAATATGCAAAGCCTGTTTGCTCACCCTTGACAGCTCGAGCGCCAACACCATGGCTAATATGATAAGTGCCAGACTTAACAATGCCTTCTTCTAAAAACCACGATTCAGCTACTGAATGCTGAAAATACAAATCTGCATAATCCACCCCCTGCACTGCTAGAGAAGATAAAAGTTCAGTAATTTTTTCTTGATTTAGATGATGATCATCTAACAATTGTTCAATCATAGTTTGAATTATTGGCTATTTAATAATAGGATTATCCCACGAACCGGTAATTTTATATTCAATATCAATCACCTTGTCTACGATCTTGTCAATTAACTTGCCATCAAATAAAGCTTCGTCCACCAACCACACACCTAGGCCGATTGCACCGCCACCTGCTAGAGCCGTTGCTGCTGGCACTGCATCACCAATGGCTGGGCTCACCTTGGCCATCATATCGTATTCCTCCTCAACGATATTACTTTGCCCCGTCAACCGGATTACACCTGAGGTGGCACCAAGCTTAAAGTAGTCAATCTTTGCCAAAGATTGACCAATCGTTAAATGCGTCTGAATATCGTCATAGGCGAAACCTTTATCAGTCACATCAGTAACATCCAATTTCAAGCGTTTGGCGATGGACTTAATATTTAACAAAGATAAAATACGGCCAATATTCGGGTCTTTGTCGGTAAAGATACCTTGCTTAACATTGAGCTTAACCATACCAGTTATATCTTTCAAGCTCATATTCCATGGTGCACAATGGCAAAATAAACGAATATCAAAATCAAATGCTCCACCTTGGGTTTTTTCCTTGATATTTAATTGTGCTAAAAATTCACTTAGTTGATCGCCCTTTGCACGCGCCCTTATACTGGTCTTTCCACCTGGATACCAGCCACCATTAAAACTGAGGAATTCTCTGCCTTCAAACTGTAAATTACTAATAAGCAACACGTCTTGCTCAGAGCTTAATTCTACTTGCAAATTTGGCAGTCTATAATCATCAACATAAACACTACTAGTACTTAGATACATGCTTGGGAAATCATCAGGTGTAATATCCCACTCACCTTTAATCGCATCTAGTGTTGTCACTTGTAAGCCCAACACCCTCACACTAGGGTAACCACCATCATTGAGCACCACTTCTATATTACTTTTAATTGACTCGGATTCAACTCTAGCGCGCCAAGACTGATCCAAGCGTTTGGTAATATAGACTTCAAATCCGCTATTATCAGAAAATTCGACACCAAAAGTACTTTCATTATCGTCACCTCGATTATCTGGATTAATATGGATATCAAATGGCATACCACGAATTTCACCATCGCCTTCAGCGGTAATTTCATTATTGTGAAACGCCAACTGTGTTCTATAATTCTCAATCACAATTGCACCATTCAGTGTTGTTAGGCGATTATCATTAAGCACCAAATCAATATCCAAAATCGAATCTCTCTCATCCAGCGGCACGACTAACTTCATATCACCAGTAACATCACCTGTTAAAGTA
>QOAH01000018.1 GCA_003978185.1 Candidatus Thioglobus sp. | reverse complement strand
TGATAACCAATATCACCCATACGTAGTGATGTGGCATACGGTTCATACAAAGTAGAGTCGTTAAATTCAACCAGCGAGTGCTGATGATAACCTTTCAAAAATGATTTACAAACGGCAGACGATGCGCCAAATAAATACGGAATCAGCCAACCATAACGCACTACATTACGAGTAAGGCCCATATAACTCTGATCGGTAAAATCTCTCAGCGTTGCTTTGGGTGCTTTTTTGGCTCGATAGGCTTCAAAAAAATCAGTTGAAAATGAATAATTAAAATGAATACCGGCAATGGTTTGCATCACACTGCCATAACGATTAGCCAAGCCTCTTCTATAGATTGTTTTCATCATGCCACGGTTAGATGAGCCATACTGGGCAATGGGAATATAAGTTTCACCACGAATCACACAGGGCATAGAAGCCGGCCAAAAACTTTGATCTTTGGGTAGGTGGTGATACAAGTATTGCTGAGTTTTTGATAAAAATGACAACACTGCTTCAGCGCTATGTAGTGGTGGTGTGACCAACTCAATCAGTGACTCAGAAAAATCGGTGGTAATATTTGGATGCGTCAACGCGCAACCAAATGCTTTTGGATGAGGTGCTTGGGAAATACCGCCTTTCCTTGAAACCCTTAAACCTTCTTTCTCAATGCCCATCAAATTACCTTTAAGTAAGGCAGTGTGTGGCTTTAATATTTGAATTTTATCCGTTAAGTTCAAATGCTTGCTCAATGCTAAAATATTGGTATTTTACCATTAGGTCGTTAGAATGAAAATAATCAAGGCAGTTGTTGGTGTTTTACGCAATAAATCTGGGAAATTTCTGATTGCTAAACGACAAGATCACCAGTTCATGGCTGGGTTTTGGGAGCTGCCTGGTGGCAAGATAGAGGGTGGTGAAACCACTGAAGAAACCATCATTAGGGAGCTTAATGAAGAGCTTGGTATTAAGGTTAATGCTTTAAGTCTGCACCAAACAATGCAGCACACCTATACCGACAGAATGATTGAGTTATGCATTTACAATGTCGATCAATACCAAAACACACCGTTAGGCATAGAAGGGCAACAAATCGCCTGGGTATCCGTACAAGAATTACACAACTACCAACTACTGCCAACCATGAAAGCCTTTATTGATTCAATCACTTTACCAAATAAATATTGGATCACCCCGTCAAGTGATCATCAAGGCGAGGCGTGGATGAAAAAATTTGACGAAAAAATAACACAGGGTATCAGCCTAATCCAGCTTCGAAGTAAAACTACGCTAGATAATCACTTTATTGCAGAACTTCACAACAAATGTCGGCAATATAACACCAAGTTATTGATTAATACCATCGATAAAAGCTTTAACGAGACTTATTGTGATGGCTGGCATCTCACCACCAACGAGATGCTTAATCTAAAATCAAGACCCTGCGCCGATGACAAAATTTTAGGCGCATCAACTCATGACCTTAATGAGGCACTGAAAGCGCAAGAATTAGGCGCAGACTTTGTTGTGATTTCCCCAGTTCAAGCCACACAAACTCACCCTGATACAGTGCCATTAGGTTGGAATGCTGCTATCGAGGTGGTAAACAAACTTAACATTCCTGTGTATTTCTTGGGCGGTATGGGTTTAAAAGATTTAGACAGAACACTAAAAATTGGCGCCCAAGGTATTGCCGGGGTAAGCGCCTTTTAATTAAACCTAGATTCGGCTCTAGCCAGCGTCATCACATCACAATATTGAACGTCTGTATTTTTTAATATACTACTTGCTAATTCATTCAAACTTGAGCCCGTCGTCATCACATCATCGACCAATAGAACCTTGCTGTAGGGCATTGGCTTAACGCCAAATGCACCTTTGATTTCTTGTCTACGTTGTTCAGGATTAAGTGCTGATAGTGGCTGTGTGGCTTTAATTCGATTAATGCTATGAGTGTCAATTATTGTGTTGGTTTTTTTGCTAACCACGCTGAGTAATTCCAACACCTGATTATAACCACGCTCTGCCATTCTACTGTGGCTCAGCGGCATGGGAATAATGGCATCATATTGAGCATCTTTGCTGATAATAGATTGATACAAATTATACAATTGATGTGAAAAATAATCGCCCACACAAAGTCGATGATCAAACTTAAAAATTTTTATTAAATCTGCAATAGCACCTTGATAATCATACAAAGTATAAGCGCGATTAAAAACTGGGGCGTGCGCTAAACATTGCCCACAAAAATCTAATTTCCCACTAATAGGATGAGCACAAGACTGGCATCTAGGCTGGTGATTACTAAAGCTAGATTCGCACTCATGGCAAACACAAAACTTTGCGCTTTCTGCACAAAGTACGCAAGATTGGTCGGGAATAAGTGCGCTTAATCGCGAGTAAAAACCCATGTTAAATCATCAGACATATCTTGCCTGAATTGATAACCTTCAACATTAAAATCTTTGAGTAATTCTGGCTCGGTGAGTCTATTTTTAATCATATAATTCACCATCAAACCGCGCGCGCGTTTTGCGTAAATACCAATTATTTTATAAGTATCGTT
>QOAH01000101.1 GCA_003978185.1 Candidatus Thioglobus sp. | reverse complement strand
TATTTCACCCAGATAATTTTGTCACTAAAAGTGATAAAGAAAAATCTATTGCCCTGCAAAATACATCACTCATCAACACGGCGTATGACACGTTAAAATCTCCTTTATTACGAGCAACCTACCTGTTGGAATTACAAGACATTAATGCCTTTGATGAGAAAGACACACAAATGGACATGGACTTTTTGATCAATCAAATTGCTTTAAGAGAGCAATTAGAATCGTTAGAAGTGGAAAAAGATGAATTAGTACTCGATGATTTTATTGAACAAGTGAGTCAAAAGGTGACGCAAAATATAGGGCAAATTAGTCAATTATTTGAGCTTGATGATTTTTCTAAAATTAAGAATCTGGTGAGAGAATTAAAGTTTTATACGCAGTTGAATGTACAAGCTAATCAACTGATGGACGAGTGGCTTTAGAATAGAATATGGCATTATTACAAATATCAGAGCCCGGTCAATCAAGCGCACCACACCAGCACAAACTGGCAATCGGTATTGATTTAGGCACGACTAATTCCCTAGTAGCTTCGGTTATAAGTGGTATTACTACCGTCTTAACTGATGAGAATAATGAAGCGATCCTACCTTCAGTTGTTCATTGCGGCAAAGATAACAAACTTACTGTAGGTTGTGACGCCTGTCCGTATGCAAAAACTGATCCTACTAACACCATTGTTTCGGTTAAGCGCTTTATGGGTTTAGGTTATCAAGAGGTGATTAAGTTTAAGAACTGCCCTTATCAACTGGTTGAAAATGGCAACAATATTTTGTTTCATACAGCCATGGGTGATTTGAGCGCCGTTGAAATTTCATCAAGTATTTTGTCATCACTTAAATCAAGAGCCGAACAAGCACTCGGTGGTGATCTGGTTGGGGCTGTCATTACTGTGCCAGCCTATTTTAATGATGCACAGCGTCAAGCTACGAAAGATGCAGCAACACTTGCAGGGTTAAATACATTACGTTTACTTAACGAACCAACAGCCGCAGCAGTAGCTTATGGCTTAGAATCAGGTGAAGCTGGTATTCATGCGATTTATGACTTGGGTGGTGGCACATTTGATATTTCTATTTTAAGTTTTCAAAAAGGTGTGTTTAAAGTATTAGCTACGGGTGGAGACTCTGCACTAGGTGGTGATGATTTTGACCAGCTAATTATTGATGATTGTATTGCTACATTAGATTTAGGCGAACTAACACCGGCGCAGATGCAGAAAATTAAGCAATTTGCACGTACAGCGAAGGAAACCCTAACGAAAAGCGATTATGCTGAATTTGACTGTATAGAGGCGCCTTATCGTATTACCAAGGATAAGTTCGAGTCATTGTCTAAAGCTATGATTAAGCGTACCTTGCTATTAACCAAGCGCGCTGTTAGAGATGCCGAAGTTGAAATGAATGAAATTAAAGATATTATTATGGTGGGTGGCTCAACACGCATGCCATTGGTACGACAAATGGTAGGTGACTTATTTAACAAACCAGTATTGTGCAGCATCAACCCAGACGAAGTGGTAGCCAAAGGGGCGGCAATTCAAGCAAACCTTTTGGCAGGTAATAAGTCAAAAGATGACGTGTTGCTATTGGACGTACTACCTTTATCTCTAGGGCTAGAAACCATGGGTGGTTTGGTAGAGAAAGTAGTGCATCGTAACACAACCATTCCTATTGCCCGCGCACAAGAATTTACCACCTTTAAGGATGGCCAAACTGCAATGAGTGTGCATGTATTACAAGGTGAGCGTGAATTGGTGAGAGATTGTCGTTCATTAGGTAAATTTGAGCTTAGAGGCATTCCACCAATGGTTGCAGGTAATGCGCGCATTCGTGTTGAGTTTCAAGTCGATGCCGATGGCTTGTTATCAGTAAGTGCGACTGAGGAAATTTCAGGCGTAAAGGCCGATGTTACTATTAAGCCATCTTTTGGTTTAACCGATGCTGAAATGGAAAAAATGCTCAAAGACTCTATTTTATTTGCTAAAGACGATATCGAAGTTAGACAGTTGCATGAAATGCAAGTAGATGCCAAGCGCACACTAGAAGCGATTGATTCAGCTCTAGCTAAAGACAAAGATTTGCTAGACGAATCAATGATTAAAGCGATACTAAAAGCAAGAACAGAGTTAGAAGAAGTATGTGAAAGTGACAATGAAAAAATTATTAAAACTGCCGTTGATCATCTAGAAAAAGTCAGTGAAAAGTTTGTAGAGATACGTATGAATAGTACGGTTATGAAGGCCATGAAAGGCCACAATGTTGACGAATTTTAAAAAGGAAGCCTTATGCCACAGATTATTGTATTACCCCACCATGAGTTATGCCCAGAAGGCACTATTATTGAAGTTGAAACAGGGGTTAGCGTTTGTGATGCACTGCTTGCCAACCATGTTGAAATTGAACATGCGTGCGAGATGTCAAATGCCTGCACAACTTGTCATATCTACGTGCGAGAAGGTTTCGATGATATTGAAGAATCTGATGAAACTGAAGATGATTTGCTTGATAAAGCCTGGGGCTTAGACCCAGATTCTCGCTTATCTTGTCAGG
>QOAH01000108.1 GCA_003978185.1 Candidatus Thioglobus sp. | reverse complement strand
AATCGCCGCCGCATCTTCAACACCTTGAGTGTCTTCTGTCGAGTTGATGATTAAATCAATATCATCATTTTTAATCATATCCACAATGTGTGGCGAACCTTCAGAAACCTTATTCACCATTTCACACTCAAGACCAGCGCCTACCAAAGCTTCTCTATTACTACGTGTGGCCACTAAGCTAAAGCCTTGTTTAGCCAAGCCTTTACCTAAATCAACCAAGTCATCACGATCTAGCTTGCGCAAACTAATAAACACTTTGCCGCTGGTCGGTGCACGCGTTCCTGCAGCTAATTGCGCCTTGTCAAAGGCTGTGGCAAAGTCATCGCCTATACCCATCACTTCACCGGTTGAGCGCATTTCAGGGCCTAGAATTGGATCCACACCTAAGAATTTATTGAATGGGAACACCGCTTCTTTCACGCTAAAGTGTTTTGGAATAATTTCTTTAGTAAAGTTTAGCTCTTTTAATGTTTTACCAGCCATCACGCGCGCTGCAATACTTGCCAGTGGAGCACTAATGGCTTTAGACACAAAAGGCACGGTGCGTGATGCGCGAGGATTAACCTCAATAATATAAATTTCACCGTCTTGATAAGCTAACTGCGTATTCATCAAGCCAATAACGTTAAGTTTTTTGGCCATAGCCACGACTTGTACACGCATCTCGTCTAGTACATCATCTGGTAGCGAATAAGGTGGCAACGAACAAGCTGAGTCACCCGAGTGAATACCGGCTTGTTCAATGTGTTGCATAATACCGCCAATCACAACATCTTCACCATCACAAATCACATCAATATCAACCTCAATGGCGTGATCAAGGAATGAGTCTAACAACACTGGCGAGTCATTCGACACTTGCACTGCAGTATGCATATAGTGATCAAGACTGTCTTTGTCGTAGACAATTTCCATAGCGCGACCACCGAGTACATACGAAGGTCTTACCACCAGTGGGAAGCCAATCGCATCAGCGATATCTTGTGCTTGCTCGAGTGAGCGCGCTGTACCGTTGTGTGGTTGTTTTAATTCTAGTTCTTGTAACATTTTAGAAAAACGCTCACGGTCCTCAGCCAAATCAATCGCATCTGGACTGGTACCAATAATCTTCGCACCGCTCTTTTCTAATGCTTCGGCCAATTTGAGTGGTGTTTGTCCACCATAATGCACAATAATACCATCTGGATTTTCGACATCAATAACAGCTAAAACATCTTCTAAGGTTAGTGGCTCAAAATACAAGCGATCCGAAATATCGTAGTCGGTCGAAACCGTCTCAGGATTACAATTCACCATGATGGTTTCATAACCATCTTCACGTAAAGCTAATGAGGCATGTACACAACAATAATCAAACTCAATACCTTGACCAATACGGTTAGGGCCGCCGCCAAGAATCATAATCTTTTTCTTATCGGTTGGATTGGCTTCACATTGTTGCTGGTAGGTTGAATACAAATAAGCTGTTTGTGTGTCAAATTCAGCTGCGCAACTATCAACACGCTTAAATACCGGTTTAATATTGAGTACTTTACGGCGCTCACGAACAGAAGATTCGTTACAATTTAATAATTGTCCAAGACGCGCATCAGAGAAACCTTTGCGTTTCAATGCGAACATCTCGCTGGCTTCAATATCAGAAATACTACCGCCATTAATTTGCATTTCACTCGAGACAATATCTTCAATTTGCGCCAAGAACCATGGATCAACCTTAGATAAGTCAAACACTTCTTCTATCGACATACCCAATCTAAAGGCGTCTGCTAAATAAAAGATGCGTTCGCCACGCGCTGTAATACATTCTGAACGAATCTTATTGCGTGCATCATCGGCATTTAAGTCTACAATAGGGTCTAGTCCAGCCTTGTCAGTTTCAAGTCCTCTTAAGGCTTTTTGTAAAGATTCCTGAAAAGTTGAACCCATTGCCATTACCTCGCCCACTGATTTCATTTGTGTGGTTAGGCGATCATCCGCTTTAGGGAATTTCTCAAAGGCAAATCTTGGGATTTTGGTTACGACGTAATCAATACTTGGCTCGAACGAAGCCGGGGTTTTACCGCCGGTAATATCATTATCAAGCTCATCTAAAGTATAGCCAACAGCTAATTTAGCCGCCACTCTTGCAATCGGGAAGCCTGTTGCTTTAGAGGCTAATGCTGATGAACGAGATACACGAGGGTTCATTTCAATAATGGTTAGGCGACCATTTTTAGGATTAATAGCCCACTGCACATTTGAGCCACCGGTGTCCACACCAATCTCGCGCAATACCGCCAATGAAGCATTACGCATCACTTGGTACTCTTTATCCGTTAGTGTTTGCGCAGGTGCCACCGTAATAGAGTCACCTGTGTGAATACCCATTGGGTCAAAGTTTTCAATCGAACAAATAATAATACAATTGTCTTTGGTGTCGCGCACCACTTCCATTTCAAACTCTTTCCAACCTAGAATCGACTCTTCGACTAAGAGTTCGTTGGTGGGTGAAAGGTCTAAGCCGCGCTCACAGATTTCAACAAATTCTTCTTTATTAAAAGCAATACCACCGCCAGAACCACCCATGG
>QOAH01000102.1 GCA_003978185.1 Candidatus Thioglobus sp. | reverse complement strand
TTTACCTCTAAAGCTGGCTTGGCTGCATTCTCATGGCGTTTAATCCTAACCACTGGTACCGGTTCTATTTTTGGTTTCTTAGTAGCTCGTCAGGCTTATGATGCAGTAATTATGGCACCGATGTTTATTATTATGTCGTTTGCCTTTGGCCTGGCTTTCTTTATCTTAATTTTAATGGCCAGCTATAAATGGACTGAGCGTCCATTAGGCGATGCAGTGGTTAATCGTTTGGGTAGTCTTCTAGGTGTGTTTGTTGCAGCAGTAATGTATTTTGTCGCAGTCAAGCACTTAGGTAATTTGTATTTAGCTGAAAATGCTGGCGTTGAAAACTTTATTCTGTTTGATGGCGGTATTTATACTCAACTATTTTGGTATGGGCAAATAATTTTAGGTGGCTTGATTCCAATGGCACTCATTTATCATCCGGCACTTCGAGGCAATCGCTCAACATTAGGCTTGGCTTCAATTCTTATTCTGATTGGTGGTGTTATTCAGCTTTACATTATCATTGTTGGTGGTCAAGCTTACCCAATGGAAATGTTCCCAGGTAAAGTGATTTTAGAAGGTTATGGCGGTATTGCCGCTTATACGCCATCATTACCTGAAATAATGTTAGGCATCGGCGGTATTGCAGTAGCACTAATTGCTGTGACTCTGTTGGTGAAGTTTTTGCCATTCTTGCCTGAAAGTTTGGCAAATGAAGTTGCCGACCCACATCACAAGTCTTAGGCTATTACACAGACAAGATTTCATGAACTCTACAAGATCATTCGGCATATAAAAAATATTGATGCCTATTTGATTTGCGTATGAAAATTTGTCGTTGTCATAATTCATGATTGAAGATCTCTTTAATATAATAATAATATGACTTCATCTATCTACCTTTCCGCTGCACACAAATCCTCAGGAAAAACCGTTGTTAGTTTAGGGTTATGTGCAGCATTTAAAGCAAAATCATTAAACGTTCAATCCTTCAAAAAAGGCCCTGATTATATCGATCCAATTTGGCTATCACAAGCCAGTGGTAACCCTTGCTACAATCTTGATTTTTACAATATGTCTGATGAGGAAATTACTCATCTGTATGAGCAGCATGCTAGCCATAGCGGCATAAACATCATTGAAGGCAACAAAGGTCTTTTTGATGGCATGAAAGTGACCGGTGGTGATGCGAATGCAGATCTTGCCAAGTTGCTTAAGATGCCAGTTATTTTAGTCGTTGATGCTACTGGAATCACCCGTGGTGTTGCACCATTAGTCAGTGGTTATCAAGCGTTTGATAAGGATGTAAATATTGCTGGCATCATTCTTAATAAAATAGCAGGTGATCGTCACGAATCAAAGCTCATTCAAGCCATAGAACATTACACAGATATTCCTGTCATAGGCGCTATACGGCGCTCTGCAGAACTTGTTATTGATGAACGTCATTTGGGGCTGATGCCAGCCAACGAAACGCCTGAGTCACAAAGTTTTATTGATCGTGCAGCCAAGCATGTTGAGGACCAGGTAGATTTATCAACACTGCTGACATTAAACCAGACAATGGTTAAACCTTCAACACCCGTGGTGAACAATACTACACAAACCCTAACGGTAGCAGTGGCTAAGGATAGTGCTTTTGGTTTTTACTACCCGGATGATCTTAATGCTTTTGAGTCTCTAGGGGTTAAGCTAGAGTATTTTGATACACTGACAGACACTCAACTACCTAAGGCGGATGCTTTATTTATTGGCGGCGGATTTCCAGAGATGCAACTCGATGCTTTATCAGCGAATCAATCTTTATTGGTGGATATTAAGACCAAAATTCAAGCTGGTTTGCCCACTTATGCAGAGTGTGGCGGTTTAATGTATTTGAGCCGAAAAATTACGCATCAAGGTAAGTCATATAAAATGGTGGGTGTTATTGAAGCTGACACACTAATGACCCCCAAGCCGATTGGTCGAGGTTATGTACAACTAGCACCAACAAGCAAACACCCGTGGAATGATGTAGCTGAGCAGATTTCTGCACATGAGTTTCATTACTCCAAGTTAGAAAATATTGATCCAAAAACCCATTATGCCTATGAGGTTTTACGTGGTGTAGGTGTGGATAATAAGCGCGACGGCATTCTAAAACATAATCTATTGGCAACCTATTCACATCTAAGAAATGTTGGTGGTAACCGCTGGGTTGAACAATTTGTTAAATTTATTAAAGATAAAACATTATGATTACAATTACTAAAAATGCGGCTGAAGAAATCGGCCTATCTACTCAAAACCCAGACGCTCAAGGTATGCTTATTCGTTTTGCCGTTGATCAAACTGACGAAGGTTATCAATATTTAATGGGTTTCGACGAGCGCTCAGATAGTGATATTCATTTAGAGTCTAATGGTATTGAGTATGTAGTAGCTTACTCACAAAAAGAGTTGTTGGAAGGCATGGTGGTTGATTTTGATGAAATTGACACTGAAAGTGGTTATGGCTTTATCTTTATGAATCCTAACGACCCTAACTACGAGCCACCCGAAGGAAGTGCTGTGCCAGATAAGGCAAAATAGCCGTTATCGATAGTAATTTAAAACACCCTGATAAATAGCATTAGC
>QOAH01000093.1 GCA_003978185.1 Candidatus Thioglobus sp. | reverse complement strand
TCAATATGAATTGTAGTGTAACGATCTTCTTGTACGACTCTTTCTGAAATTAAGATTGAGTCTTCAAAGTTATAACCATTCCAAGGCATGAAAGCAATTTTCATGTTTTGACCCAGTGCTAATTCACCCATATCGGTTGATGGACCATCTGCCAATACATCACCTACAACTATTTTATCACCTGTTTTGACCAAAGGTTTTTGGTTGATACAAGTGTTTTGGTTAGAACGTGAGTATTTGGTTAAATTGTAAATATCAACACCTAACTCGCCTACTGCAGTTTGTTTAGAATCAACACGAATAACAATGCGTGATGCATCTACAGCCTCAACTACACCACCATGTTTGGCGGTAACACATACGCGGGAGTCGATTGCAACAACACGCTCAATACCGGTACCGACTAATGGCTTTTCTGCCTTTAATACAGGTACTGCTTGACGTTGCATGTTTGAACCCATGAGTGCACGGTTGGCATCATCATGCTCTAGGAATGGAATCAGTGATGCTGCCACCGATGAAATTTGCTTAGAATCAATGTCAATTAAAGTTACATCTTCAGAGTTTACCAATACAAATTCATTTTTACGACGACATGAAATCAATTCTTCCATTAGTTGACCTTTGTCATTTACTGTAGCCTTTGCTTGTGCGATGGTGTGCTCAAGCTCGTCAATCGCAGATACATAAATCACTTCATCCGTTACTTTACCTTTTTTAACCACTTGATAAGGCGTCTCTAAGAAGCCATAATCGTTTGTTTTCGCATATACCGCTAGTGTGTTAATTAGACCAATGTTTGGGCCTTCCGGAGTTTCGATTGGACATAAACGACCATAGTGTGATGGATGCACGTCACGTACTTCAAAACCTGCACGTTCACGGGTTAAACCACCTGGGCCTAAGGCTGAAATACGACGCTTATGCGTGACACCTGACAAAGGATTCACTTGATCCATAAACTGTGACAATTGTGATGAGCCAAAGAATTCTCTCACTGCAGCCGATACCGGTTTAGAGTTAATGAGATCTTGTGGTGTTAATTCATCAGTTTCAGCTAGGTTCAGACCTTCTTTAACAGCTTTTTCAACACGAACCAAACCAATTCTAAACTGGTTTTCAATCATTTCACCGATTGCTCTAACGCGTCTATTAGCTAGCGTATCGACGTCATCTACCACATCTTTACCATTTTTAATATCGATTAACGCCTTAAGGACGCTGATAATATCATCATTGGTTAATACATGCTCGCCCGTTTCAGACTTAACGCCTAAACGGCGATTAAGCTTCATACGACCTACTCTAGATAAGTCATAACGGTCATTCTTAAAGAATAAATTATTAAACAATAAATTAACCGCGTCTTCTGTTGCTGGCTCACCTGGACGCATCACATGATAAATACTCATGCGCGCTTCAATCTCAGTTTGAGTGTCATCCAAACGTAATGTATCTGAAATATAAGCACCAGATTCAGATTCATTAATGTAAAGAATTTCAATCTTCTTAATTTTTTCAGCGATTAATACTTCTAATACTTCTTCGCTAATCGATGTATTGGCAGCAAATAAAATTTCACCTGTTTCTTTGTCAACAAGGTCTTGTGAAATAACTTTATCCAATAAGTATTCAAGTGGTGCGTTGATTGATTTTACGTTTGCAGTTTCCAGAATTTTGACATGCTTAGCAGTAATACGACGACTTTTTTCAACGATAACATCTTTGCCTGATTTAATATCAAACTCTGCAATCACACCACGTAGTTTGGCTGGTGCTAAACCAATATCACAAGATTTAGCTTTAAGTTTAACGGTGATTTTATCAAAGAAAGTATCTAGGATTGCATCTGCACCTAAACCCATTGCACGTAATAACGTTGTTACTGGTAATTTACGACGACGATCAATACGTGCGTATAAATGCTCGTGATGATCAAATTCAAAATCTAACCATGAACCACGGTAAGGGATAATGCGCGATGAAAATAAGATCTTACCTGAAGAGTGAGTTTTACCCTTGTCGTGTTCAAAAATAACACCAGGAGATCTGTGTAACTGTGACACTACAACACGTTCTGTACCATTAATAACAAAAGTACCTGTATCGGTCATGAGTGGCAATTGGCCTAAGTAAACATCTTCTTCAATGATTTGCTTAACTCGGCGTTTTTTCTTGAGGGTTGAACCATTCTTGTCAAATAAGACAAGATTCAATTTAACTCGTAGTGTTGAGGCGAAAGTGACGCCACGTAATTTACACTCTTTAACATTAAATTTTGGTTCTTGTAGTTCGTAATCAACATATTCAATTTCTGCATATCCGTTAACCGCTGTTATCGGGAATACTGACTGGAATACTGCATGTAGACCGACATCTTTTTTTGTTTTTTCGCCAGCTTGAATAAAGCCATTGAATGAGTCGATCTGGATAGCCAGTAAATCTGGTTCAGTTAAAATTGATCCTCTAGAACCAAAATTATTTCTAATTCGCTTTTTTTCAGTAAATGAATAAGCCATGAATACCTCGTATTAGTTGATGATTACTTGTAAAAATTCTTGTTACGATAAAAACACCAAAATCCCCTTGTGGGGATTTTGGGT
>QOAH01000116.1 GCA_003978185.1 Candidatus Thioglobus sp. | reverse complement strand
CAATGCAAATCGCTATCGGTGCAGAAGAAGACTTTAAAGGTGTGGTTGATTTAATCACTATGAAGGCTATTTTCTGGAATGAAGAAGATCAAGGTGCTACTTACGAAACAACAGATGTTCCTGCAGATTTATTAGAGCTAGCTGAAGAAAAGCGTGAAGCTATGGTTGAGGCAGCTGCAGAAGCCAATGACGAATTAATGGAAAAATACTTGGAAGGTATTGAATTGACAAATGACGAAATTAAACAAGGCATTCGTCAGCAAACAATCAAAAGTCAAATTATTCCAATGTTTTGTGGCTCTGCATTTAAGAACAAAGGTGTGCAAGCTGCACTAGATGCAATCATTATGTATATGCCATCTCCAGTTGAAGTAGATCCAATTGAAGGTATTCTGGATGATAAAGATGAAACGAGAGCGACACGTCCTGCTTCTGATGATGAGCCGTTTGCAGCACTTGCATTTAAAATTGCAACTGACCCGTTCGTAGGTACATTAACTTTCTTCCGTGTCTACTCAGGCGTATTAAAAGCAGGTGATTTTGTATATAACTCATCTAAAGGCAAGAAAGAGCGTATTGGTCGTATGGTGCAAATGCACTCAAATGAACGCGATGAAATTAAAGAAGTTCGTGCGGGTGATATCGCTGCAGCGATTGGCCTTAAAGACGTAACAACGGGTGACACTTTATGTGACCTTAAAGAAAAAATCGTTCTAGAAAGAATGGAATTTCCTGAACCGGTAATTGCACTAGCAGTAGAGCCAAAGACTAAGGCAGACCAAGAAAAAATGGGTATTGCATTAGGTAAGCTGGCAGCAGAAGATCCTTCGTTCCGCGTGTCTTCTGATGAAGAGTCTGGACAAACAATTATTGCTGGTATGGGCGAGCTTCATCTAGATATTATTGTTGATCGTATGCGTCGTGAATTTGATGTTGAATGTAATGTTGGTGCACCACAGGTGTCTTACCGTGAAGCAATCACAACCATGGTTGAGCATCAGCATAAGTTTGCTAAGCAGTCAGGTGGTCGCGGTCAGTATGGTCACGTGCATTTACGTATTGAGCCTCAAGAGCCTGGTGCAGGTTACGAGTTTGTTGACGAAATTAAAGGTGGTGTCATTCCGAAGGAATACATTCCTGCTGTCAACAAAGGTATTCAAGAGCAAATGGAAAATGGTGTATTGGCTGGTTTCCCACTAGTAGATATTAAAGTAACAGTTTATGATGGTTCTTACCATGATGTTGACTCGAATGAAATGGCGTTCAAGATTGCCGCTTCTAAGTGTTTATCAGAAGGTGTAAGAATGGCTAACCCACAATTACTTGAGCCGATGATGGCGGTTGAAATTATGACTCCTGAGGAGTATATGGGTGATGTCATGGGTGATTTAAATAGACGTCGTGGCCTAGTAGGCGCAATGGAAGATCTTCCTAACGGCAAACAATTAAAAGCAGATGTTCCATTAGCTGAAATGTTTGGTTATGCGAATGACCTTCGTTCTGCAACTCAAGGTCGTGCAAGTTATTCAATGGAATTCTCAAAGTACACAGCAGCACCTAAAAATGTTGCCGATGATGTTATCGCAAAGTTAAACAAATAAACTAAAGTAGTAAGGAAAATAAAATGTCAAAAGAAAAATTCGAAAGAACCAAGCCCCATGTCAACGTAGGCACAATTGGTCACGTTGACCATGGTAAGACTACCCTAACAGCAGCAATTACTAAAGTAATGGCAGAACTTAACGGTAGTGAAGCAACTGATTTTGCTGATATTGATAAAGCCCCTGAAGAAAGAGAGCGTGGTATCACGATTTCAACGTCACACGTAGAGTACGAGTCAGAGAATCGTCACTACGCACACGTTGACTGCCCGGGACACGCTGACTACGTTAAGAACATGATTACTGGTGCTGCACAAATGGACGGCGCTATTATCGTTATTGCTGCTACTGATGGCCCGATGGCTCAAACACGTGAGCACATTCTTTTGTCTAAGCAAGTAGGTGTACCTTACATCGTTGTTTACATGAACAAAGCGGACATGGTTGACGATGAAGAATTAATTGAATTAGTTGAAATGGAAATCCGTGAACTTCTAGACGAGTACGATTTCCCTGGTGATGACACTCCAGTGATCCTTGGTTCAGCACTTAAAGCATTAGAAGGCGACACCTCTGACATTGGTGTACCTTCAATCATTAAGCTTGTAGAAGCTCTAGACACATACATCCCACTACCTAAGCGTGATACTGAAAAGACTTTCGTTATGCCAGTTGAGGACGTGTTCTCAATCTCTGGTCGTGGTACAGTGGTTACTGGCCGTATTGAAGCCGGTATTGTTAACGTTGGTGATGAATTAGAAATCGTTGGTATTAGAGATACACAAACAACAACTTGTACCGGTGTTGAGATGTTCCGTAAGCTACTTGATTCAGGTGAAGCTGGCGACAACGTTGGTGTGCTACTTCGTGGTACTAAGCGTGAAGATGTTGAACGTGGTCAAGTATTAGCTAAGCCAGGTTCAATCAAGCCTCACTCAAAGTTTGAAGCAGAAATATATATCTTAAGTAAAAATGAAGGTGGTCGTCATACACCATTCTTTAA
>QOAH01000022.1 GCA_003978185.1 Candidatus Thioglobus sp. | reverse complement strand
AATTGCTGCATTAGACGGCCTAAGAGGTGACAATCATGATCAAGATATTGGTATTGTTTTAACTAAACGTGCTATGGAAGCGCCATTAAGACAAATCGTTTCTAATGGTGGTGGTGAAGCTTCTGTTGTACTTAACAACGTCGCTAATGGTGATGGTAATTACGGTTTTAACGCTTCTACAGAAGAATATGGCGACATGTTGAAAATGGGAATCTTAGATCCGACTAAAGTGGTACGTGCAGCCCTGCAACATGCAGCTAGTATTTCTGGCTTAATGATTACCACTGAGGCAATGATTACAGAAATTCCTCAAGACCCTTCAGCTGGCCCTGCTGGCGGTGGTGATCCTATGAATCAATACGGATAACAACATAAAGTTATCCATTGAGTAACAAAAAAAGCCCCATTTTATGGGGCTTTTTTTTGGTATGATACTTGCCAAAATCATCACTTGAAAATATTATGAGTAATTACGATGCCTCGTCAATTGAGGTCTTAACCGGCCTAGAGCCAGTACGAAAGCGTCCGGGCATGTACACCGATACCGAGCGTCCAAATCATCTGGCTCAAGAAGTAATTGACAATAGTGTTGATGAAGCCGTTGCGGGTCACGCATCAACAATCAAAGTAGTACTTTATAAAGATGGCTCATTATCTGTTGAAGATGATGGTCGCGGCATGCCAGTTGATATCCACCCTAAAGAAGGCATTCCAGGCGTTGAAGTCATTCTGACTAAGCTTCATGCCGGTGGTAAGTTTTCCAATGACTCTTATCAGTTTTCAGGTGGCTTACATGGTGTGGGTATTTCAGTGGTTAACGCCCTATCGACTTCAGTTGAAATTTGGATTAAACGCAATTCAATGGAACACTATATTACTTTTTCTGATGGTTTTAAAAAAACCGACCTAGAGGAAGTTGGCAGCGTTGGCAAACGCAATACAGGCACCATGGTTAAATTTAAACCAGATGCACAATTTTTTGACACGATTAAATTCTCAGTAACCAAATTACGTCACAACCTTAGATCTAAAGCAGTCTTATGCCCAGGACTAGAAATTAACTTTTATAATGAAATTGATGATACGACTGATAAATGGATCTATAAAGAAGGGCTTAAAGACTATTTATCTATGGCATTGGATGGCCTTGATTGCTTACCAGATGCCCCTTTCGTGGTTGATTTTGCCTCTGAAGAGCAACAACTCAATTGTTCATTGGCTTGGACTGAATATAACACTAATGTTGTAGCTGAAAGCTATGTCAATCTTATTCCAACCACCAATGGTGGTACCCATGTAAATGGCTTACGATCAGGCCTAACTGATGCTCTTAAGGAGTTTTGTGAATTTAGAAGCTTACTGCCTAAAAATATCAAACTCACACCCGATGATGTTTGGCAAAAAATTGCCTACGTTTTGTCTATCAAAATGTTGGATCCACAGTTTTCTGGACAAACCAAAGAGCGACTCTCATCACGCGAAAGTGCGGGTTTTGTTACGAATGTTGTTAAAGACGCATTCAGTCTTTGGCTAAATCAACACACTTCTGTTGCTGAAAAAATTGCCGAACTGGCTATTATGAATGCACAAGCAAGACTTAAAACTGGCAAAAAAATTATCCGTAAAAAGATTGTCAGCGGCCCCGCCCTGCCAGGTAAATTATCAGACTGTACTAGCAATGATCTTGATCAAACCGAGGTATTTTTAGTCGAAGGTGATTCAGCTGGTGGTTCAGCTAAACAAGCAAGAGATAAAGAGTACCAAGCCATCTTGCCACTTCGAGGTAAGATTTTAAACACCTGGGAAGTGGATTCTGAGCAAGTATTAGCCAGTAACGAAATACACGATATTAGTGTTGCTATTGGTCTTGAACCCAACTGTGAAGACTTAAGTGGCCTTAGATACGGAAAAATCTGCATCCTCGCAGATGCCGATTCTGACGGTGCACATATTGCCACCTTGATTTGCACTTTGTTTGTAAAGCACTTTCCAAAACTCATTAAAGAAGGTCATATCTATGTTGCTATGCCGCCTTTATATAGAGTTGATGCAGGCAAACAAGTGCACTACGCATTAGATGATAATGAAAGAGATGCAATCGTTAGAAAAATTGAAAGTGAAAACAAACGTGTGAAGATTCAAGTACAACGTTTTAAAGGCTTAGGTGAGATGAACCCTTCTCAACTTCGAGAAACTACGATGCTGCCCGATACTAGGCGCCTTATTCAGCTCACCTTAGACAACCCACTTCAGGTCTTTCAAACCATGGACATGCTACTGAGTAAAAAACGCGCGCCAGATCGTAAAAAATGGTTAGAAGAAAAAGGTAATTTAGCCAATGTCTAGGGCTGTTGTTCTGCTATCCGGTGGCCTAGACTCCACCACCACCCTTGCCATTGCCAAATCCAAAGGCTTTGAATGTTACGCACTGAGCTTTGATTATGGGCAAAAACAAAAATCAGAATTAATCTCAGCTACTAAGATTGCCAAGCAATTTGATACTGTTGAGCATCGTATTATGCATATTTCTTTATCAGATTTTGGCGGGTCAGCACTCACCGATGAAAATATTGAAGTGCCTAATTTTAAAGAAAGTGATGAAATCCC
>QOAH01000143.1 GCA_003978185.1 Candidatus Thioglobus sp. | reverse complement strand
TAAGTTTGTCAATAATCAGCGCGCTGATGGTCTGATTGTAACCACACCAACAGGTTCAACAGCCTATGCTTTATCAAGTGGTGGCCCAATCATGCATCCTGGTGTCAATGCAATCGGCTTGGTGTCGATCTGCCCACATACCATGAGCCATCGTCCGTTGTTAATACCGGGTGGTAGTGAAGTGGTGATACGCGTAAAAGAATCGAACAAAGGCGCAACCGTAAGTTTTGACGGACAAACTTCGGTGGCAATTGCTTCTGGGCAGGATATTCGCGTACGCCAACATGGTAGTTTTATTCACCTGTTGCACCCGAAAAATTATGACTACTTTGAAATTATTCGCTCAAAATTACATTGGAGTACTAAGCTTTAAGTAGTGCGCAATATCGACTATGTTATCCCAGCTATCGGTTAAAAATCTCGCAGTTGTTGCAAAACTAGACTTAGCTTTTTCCCCAGGAATGAGTACGGTGACTGGCGAGACTGGTGCGGGAAAATCAATTTTATTGCAAGCACTTAGTTTGACACTTGGTAGGCGTGGTGATTCTACTTTAGTTCGTCATGGCAAAGATAAGGCTGAAGTCAGTGCGGTGTTTGATGTGACTAATCATCAAAAAATACAAAATTACTTAGAAGAGCAATCATTAGAAGATGAGGGCGAATGTATTTTGCGCCGTATTATTAGCAATGATGGTCGCTCAAAAGCGTTTGTTAACGGCGTGAGTGTGCCGTTGTCAGTGTTAAAAAACGTGGGCGAGTTGTTAATTGATATGCACGGCCAAAATGAGCACCAGTTATTATTACGCTCTGACCAACAACGAGACTTGCTTGATGCTTATGCCCAAAGTAGCGAGGCATGTGTCCAGCTTAATACCCTCGTTGCTGAATATAACACCGTCAGCAATCAGATTGATGAGCTGAGTAGCAGTCAAGACTTAAAACAGCAGCAGCAAACCTTATTACAACACCAGCTTCAAGAGTTAGAAGAGGCTGTACTCATCCAAGACGAGCTTGATAACATTGAAAGTGATTTTAAAACTAGCGCCAATGCAGCAGGTTTGATTGAAAAAACCTCTGCCATTCTTAACCAGATTGAACAAGAATCCGGCGTTAACGCACAACTGAATAGTTTGAGTCATGAGCTGAGCATAGCCGCAGAAACTGATGAGAAGCTTGTACCGATCTCAGCTTTATTGTCTAGTGCACAAGTGCAAACTCAAGAAAGTGTTTATGAGTTGAATAATTATTTGTCTAATTTATCAGTGGACGAACAAACAACGACTGAGTTAGAGGCTAGATTAAGTGAATTGCACGATTTATCACGTAAACACAATTGCCAGATTACAGAATTGATGACTGCTAAAGATGGTGTTGCTTCAGAGTTAGAATCTATTGGTGGTGCTGGTGCGTCGATCGACGCCTTGCAAGGGCGAAAAGAAAAACTATCCCAGCAGTATAAAACACAAGCCAAACGCTTAAGTAAAATAAGAGCTGAAAATGCCGCACACTTATCAAGTTCAGTTACCGAAGCCATGCAAGTATTAGGCATGCCTGGTAGCGAGGTTAAAGTTGACCTATCGAAAAAGGCAGCAGGTGTTCATTATAATGGCGATGAGAGTGTTGATTTCTTGGTAAAAACCAACATGGGTAGTGATTTTAAAGCCCTAAAAAAAGTCGCATCAGGTGGTGAGCTTTCTCGCATCTCTTTGGCAATATCAGTAGTGAGTAGTGACAGTGAATACACACCAACCTTAATTTTTGATGAAGTCGATGTGGGTATTAGTGGCGCAGTAGCAGAGGTGGTTGGAAAAAAATTAAAGCAATTATCAGAGCATTATCAAGTAATTTGTATTACACATTTAGCGCAGGTTGCCTCATTTGGCCACCAGCATTTGCGTGTGAGTAAGGCTCAAAATGACAATGGCGCACAAACAACTGTCGAACAGCTTTCTAGTAAAGACAGGGTTAGCGAAGTGGCGCGAATTTTGGGTGGCTCCAAAGTCACGAAAACAACACGGAAAGCTGCAGAAGAAATGATTCTAAAAAGCATATAAAGGGTTGTTATAAATGCCATCACTTTATTCCAACAAGTGCATCCCATAGTTTGAACAATCATTTCTTATTTATATCTCCTAAGGGATATGGAAGCATGTATAATTTACCTCTTTTATTATTTGCACTGTACCAACGAAGAAAAGTCTTGTGGCGCGGTGTAATAGAAGTAATATATTTGGCATGATTACTAATAAATTGCCAAGGGTGCAAATAATAAGTATTTGTATTGTGGTGTCATATTTCACTATCAATAATGCAGGTTACTCAGCATTGTATGGTGGATTGATAAGTTTGTTTAATACGTGGCTAGTTAATAGGCATATATATAAACAAAGAGAAGATTTAACTATTAGCGCCCAAGCAAGTGTTGGTATGATGGTCATTAGCGTGATAATGCGTATGGCGATGGTAGTGGGTTTGATTTTAGCGGGACATTTCCTCTTAAAGTTAAACACCGATGCGCTAATTGTTAGTTTAGTGATAGGATTGATTGGATTTTTAACGGATAAGGTTTTACAAAAGTAATGTCAACAGGAAATGAACTAATCGCTTCTGGCGATTATATTAAGCACCA
>QOAH01000048.1 GCA_003978185.1 Candidatus Thioglobus sp. | reverse complement strand
GTATCACTATGCCAGAGGTAAAGGATTTGTTGTTTATCAAAAATAATAAATCTATCCAAAGCACTGACGAAAATTACAATATTCACACCCTTAATTACCGACTTAGGGCAGATAATTTTGGCACATTTAATATTCCAAGTGTGGTTGCAAGTATCGGCAATCAAAACACCAATACATTTGGCAACTTCCCAGCAATAGGAAAGACAAGCCAGATAAAAAAAATACATTCAAACACATTAACAATAACAGTCAATCCTTTGCCAGATGCACTGAGAATTTTTGGTGATTTTAAAATCAAGGCCAGGATCGATAAAACTCAAGTTAAGCAGGGAGATGCTGTTAATTTAACGCTTATCATAAGTGGTAATGGCAATTTAGGGGATATTGAAAAATTTAAGCTTGATATTGATAGTGCCACTGTTTATAGTGACGATGCAACATTTACCTACAATCAATGGCAGCAAAAATTTGCCATTGTTGGTGGAAAAAGTTTTGCCATACCCAGCCTTAAATTTGACTACTTTGATAAAATAACCCAAAGTAAAAAGAGCATTGCAACAAAGTCTATTGATATTCAAATTGAGGTTAAAGAGCCGATACAAAACCTACTGAATAAAACAGGAAAACTACTACCGGGCACTGATAGTAATCTGCCAACAAGTAACTTAAAATATTACTATTTATTGCTAGGTATTATCATTGGTATTATTGTCAGTGCTTTGGTTATTGCACTTAAAAACATAAAATCTAAAACAGATAAAAGTTTAATTAATCAAATCAAACTTGCCAGAGGTGACAAGGCTTTATTTGATTTACTATTACCACTTAACATAGCTGGACTTAGTGCTATGTTAGAACAATTAGAAGCCAACATTTATAAAAATGCCCAACACAAAATTAGAAAAAAAGACATTATTAATGCCATTAAATTCGAACATAAAATTAACTGAATACAGTCATGGGCAAGGGTGTGGTTGTAAGATATCACCCAAGGTTTTAGATACTATTTTAGAATCATCTCTTGATGAGATCAACGACCCAAATCTGTTAGTTGGTAACGCTTCTAGAGATGATGCTGCTGTGTACGATTTAGGCAATGGTGAGGCGGTTATCAGTACCACAGATTTCTTTATGCCGATTGTCGACGACCCCTTTACCTTTGGACGCATTGCTGCCACTAATGCCATTAGTGATATTTACGCCATGGGTGGCACACCGCTGATGGCTATTGCCATCTTTGGCTGGCCGCTTGACAAGTTACCCCCTGAAGTTGGTCAACAAGTAATTGAAGGCGGTCGTAGTGTGTGCCATGAAGCTGGCATGATGTTAGCGGGTGGGCACAGTATCGATTCACCCGAGCCAATATTTGGCTTAGCGGTTACTGGACGAGTTGCCATTAAACACTTAAAAGAAAACTCAAAAGCACAGGTTGGGGATAAGATCTATCTAACCAAGCCGTTAGGTATTGGCATTCTCACTACGGCGCAGAAACAAAAGAAAATCACAAAAGAAGATGAGACTCGCGCCATTGACACCATGTGCCAACTGAATGACATCGGTGCTAAACTGGCAAAGATTGGTGGTGTAAATGCAATGACTGATGTTACTGGATTTGGTCTTGGTGGGCATTTATCTGAAGTCTGTTTAGGCTCTAGTGTTGCCGCAATGATTGATTACAATAAAGTACCAATCCTACCAAATATTAAAGATTATTTAGCTAACGGCTGCTCACCTGGTGGAGCGCAGCGTAACTTTGATAGTTATGGGCACAACCTAAGTGAAATGGAGGCTGAAGTGCAATCAATTATTTGCGATCCGCAAACCAGTGGTGGTTTGTTGATTATGGTATCAAGCTCCGCCCAAAACGAGTTTGACCAAGTGATGCAAAATGCAGGATTTAAGTTAGATGCTATTGGCGAGATTGTTAAGCCTGACAGTAACCCAGCGTTAGTACAAATCAATGTCTAGCGAATTAACCCAGATAGAAGACTTTAGCCAGCTATTTATTAACGATACACCGCTAATCGACACCCGTGCGCCAATCGAGTTTGAGCAAGGTGCTTTTCCACACACATCTAGCTTGCCATTGATGAGTGATAAAGAGCGAGAGTTGGTGGGCACCTGTTATAAAAATAAAGGTCAAGCGAAGGCGATTGTTCTTGGTCATGAGCTAGTTCAGGGCAAGATTAAACAAGCGCGACTAGACACATGGCTTGAATTTATCAAAAACAATCCAAATGGGGCGCTTTATTGCTTTCGTGGGGGGTTACGTAGCCAAATCACTCAAGAATGGATTTATGAGGCTTCTGGCGTTAACTACCCACGTATTAAAGGCGGATACAAAGCACTGCGTCGATTTTTAATCGATGAAACCGATCGAATCATGGACAAGATAACGCCAGTTGTTATTGGTGGGCAAACAGGCTGTGGCAAAACATTGCTACTTGATCAACTTAAAGATACCATTGATTTAGAGGGCCTGGCCAACCATCGAGGCTCGGCATTTGGCAACACCACCACGCCACAACCGACACAAATTAACTTTGAAAATACGTTGGCGATTGCTCTTATTAAACAACAACAGCATTCACACTTGATATTTGAAGACGAAGGCTCTAACGTTGGCACGGTACATATTCCAAAATGCGTACAAGATAAAACTTCTCAAGCAGAGTTGATCTTACTTGAGGCC
>QOAH01000113.1 GCA_003978185.1 Candidatus Thioglobus sp. | reverse complement strand
TCTTGGGCTGTTTTCTAAAATAGAAACCACAGAATTAGTCGCTGAATGACCATAAGTCATACTCATAGAGCCAATTGCTGTATCAACACGATCAATACCCGCCTCAACTGCTTTAATGATACTAGCCGTTGACAATCCTGTGGTTGCATGAGCATGTAGCTGGATTGGAATATCGATCGCTGCTTTTAATTCTTTAACTAAATCATAGGCGACATAAGGTTGCAACAAGCCCGCCATGTCTTTGATACAAAGCGAATGTGCGCCCATATCTTCGATCTCTTTAGCCATGTCGATCCAAGTTTGCATATTATGTACTGGACTCACGGTATAAGAGATCGTGCCTTGTGCGTGCTGACCTAATTTAATGGTTTGATCAGTAGCTGTTTTAAGATTGCGTATGTCGTTCATCGCATCAAAAATACGGAAAACGTTCACACCGTTGTCAACACAACGATCAACAAACTTACGCACAACATCATCACTGTAATGACGATAACCCAATAAATTTTGCCCTCTAAGCAGCATTTGCTGAGGTGTGTTTGGCATCACCGCTTTAATTTCACGAATCCTATCCCAAGGGTCTTCGCCCAAATAACGAATGCAAGAATCAAACGTCGCACCACCCCATGACTCTACTGACCAATAGCCAATTTTGTCTAATTTATCTGCAATTGGAAGCATGTCATCAATACGCATGCGTGTTGCAAATAATGACTGATGTGCATCTCTCAAAACAAGCTCAGTAATTTCAACAGGCTTACCTTCTGAATTGTTAGATTTTCTGGTGATATTTTTTAAAAACTTTAACATTGTTGTTACGCCCCTCTGTGCATCTTGATGGCTTGTTCAATGACAAATTTGGTTTCTTCGTCCAACTCATCATTCAAACTTAAATTGTCATCATGATGGTCGTCATCTTGCGACCGCTTGTTCATTTTTTGAATAACAATCGACATGAATTTGGTTACAAATACCAGCAAAGTCAAAAACAAAAATACAAAACCCATACCAAACATGGTAAGGGTGAGTGCTTCTGAAATAAGGTCTGCTTGTTGTTCCATATTATTCTTTGTCTATTAATTTGGTACCGATGGACGGACTTGAACCGTCACTCCGTGAGGAACCGGATTTTGAATCCGGCGTGTCTACCAATTCCACCACATCGGCAATATTGCTTGCCTTTACTTATGTCTAAAGGTAATTCTTCCTTTGGTTAAATCATAAGGTGTCATCTCTACCGTGACTTTGTCACCCGGCAGTATGCGAATATAGTGCTTACGAATTTTCCCAGAAATATGCGCCAATATACTGTGACCATTTTCTAACTCTACTGTAAAGGTAGTATTAGGCAGCTTTTCTTTAACCACACCTTCTAACTCAATATAATCGCTTTTTGACATTGTGTCTGCTTATCTCAACTTAAGTAAATGGGATTATTTTACCCGAATGTCTAGCCTTAGACAAAAAAAGGGAAAAGCTCTTGAATTATTCAAATAAGCTATAATTAGCGTATTTTGAGCTAACGTTAACGGACGATGAAAACAAGTTTTGAATTTTTCCCACCAAGGACTGACAAAGGCAAACAAAGTTTGGCGCAAGTCCGACAAGAATTAAGCAAAATTCATCCGGAATATTTTTCTGTAACTTTTGGTGCTGGTGGCACAACTCAGGATGCAACACTCGAAACTGTATTAGACATCCAAGCAAATGACGGCATTTCAGCAGCGCCGCACTTGTCTTGCATTGACTCTAAAAAATCCAAAATTATCGAGCTACTCGATCAGTATAAAGCAGCTGATATTAATCGGCTGGTTGCACTACGAGGCGATATTCCATCGGGTGTGCGCGATATTGGTGATTTTCATTACGCTAATGAGCTGGTTGAATTTATCAAGTCTGAATACAATGATCATTTTCACATTGAAGTGGCGGCCTACCCTGAAGTACACCCACAAGCTAAAAATATTCAAACCGATCTTCAACACTTTGCTAATAAAGTAAAAGCCGGCGCAGATGCTGCTATTACTCAGTATTTTTATAATGCTGATGCTTACTTTAGATTTAAAGATGAAGTCGAAAAAATGGGCGTTGATATTCCAATAACGCCAGGTATTATGCCGATTACCAACCACACACAACTACTTAGATTTTCCAACATGTGTGGTGCAGAGATTCCAAAGTGGATCTTAGAGAGGCTTAAACTATATGAGAATGATTTAGAGTCTTTAACTCTATTTGGAACAGAAGTCGTGTCTAATTTATGTCGAACCCTTAAAGATCAAGGGGTAGACAGCTTTCATTTTTATTCAATGAACCGAACTGAGCCATCACTAGCGATTGCTAAAAGCCTGATTTAGTGTTGGCTACCTACCCACTCTTGAATCTTGTGCAAGTATTCTTTATCATCAGAATGACAATGCTCTTCAAGAATAACTAACCTTTTACCAAGACTCTCAAAAACATGTTCATAATGCTTGTTTTTAATTTCCTCTTTGTAAATCTTGGTTTTTAAAACGGCAACAATTGTTGTGAGCGCCTTTTCATTTTCTGACTGAATTGCACTAGTAACATTAGATTTGTACATCGCATCATTTTTAATTTTCTGCATTTTTTTAATATGCTCATCTTGCTCAGAATGAAAACTAATATTCGGATAGGCCAACCTCAAACTATCGGTTGTCACATAACCCTCATGCGTGTG
>QOAH01000057.1 GCA_003978185.1 Candidatus Thioglobus sp. | reverse complement strand
GCTCTTGATAGTGCTATGGGTGGTTTTAATATGAAAATGGAAGATTATCCAGATTTGAAAGCCAGTGAAAATATGATGCAATTATCTGAAGAAATGACAACTACAGAAAATAGAATTGCAGCAGCACGACAAGGATATAACGACTTAGTTCAAAAATTTAACGAATATAAAAAATCTTTTCCAGCGGTTATTCTTGCTGGCATGTTTGGATTTGGTGACGATGCTAACAACTTAGAATTTAGCGAAAGCATCGAACAACTAAACGATGCACCAAAAAATTTATTTGGTTAATCGAATCTCAATATTCTAAACAAATATGGACTTTAGAGAACACCAAGATAATGCCAAGAAAAATAGCTTAATCATTTGGATTTTGTATGTTCTTCTATTGCTTGTCTCATCTTTTTTAATTGGCTGGACATTTGTTGTTGGGCTAAATTTAGCCGAGTTGTATCAGCCCGGTTATGAACAATATAGTTTTTGGGAGAAATTCAGC
This sequence comes from Candidatus Thioglobus sp., assembly GCA_003978185.1. The sequence continues at coordinate 2,208 of QOAH01000057.1, read as the reverse complement.
TCAAGTAATTCCTATATTTTCAATAATAAAAATGGACAATTAGAAATTTTAGCCGGATTTTCTGCCACTGCATTTATTGTGCAAGGGCTTACGACAGCTGTTGGTTTTTTTAATAAATCTAATGGTCATAAAGTTGCACTTGCATTTAATGGAGAGTTGGTTACTGAAGACAATGCCGATGAGTTAGGCGCAAAACAAGCGCTTAATATTGTCACAGAGCAAGCATTGGCAGCCAGCATACCAACACCAAGTTTTTATCTAATTCCGGAAGAAGGCATCAATGCATTCGCTGCTGGGAAAAAGGCAGAAAATGCCATTGTTGCCATTACCCATGGCGCACTTGAAAACTTTAATCGCGCAGAACTATCGGGCGTTATTGCTCATGAAATCGGCCATATTGTTAATCAAGATATTAAATTAAACATTCAAATATCAGCTTTTGTTTTTGGCTTTACCGCTCTTTTCTTTTTAGCTAGATTCATCTTCTATAGCGCCATACACAACCGTAGAATGGATATTCGTGCAAAGCTTGTTATGTTTACTGCAGCCATAATTATCGCCATTATTGGCATGCTAACGGTATGGATGGGTAGAATTTTGCAAGCAGCAATGAGTAGACAACGTGAATATTTGGCAGATGCCTCTGCAGTGCAATTTACTCGCTATCCAGAAGGTCTAGTGCAAGCATTTGAAGTTTTAAAAAATGGTAAAAAATCCACTAAGATGGAAAACCCATCTTCTAAAGAATACGCCCACGCTATGATGTTTGGTATTGGTGGCGAACTATTTGCCACTCATCCGCCACTTGATGAGCGCATAAAACGTATTCAAAATAAAACCTAATACTCATGGCTATTGCAATAAAATCCGTAGATGAAATAACAAAAATGCGTGTGGCGGGCCGCCTGGCTGCTGATGTGCTTGACATGATTACGCCAAAGGTAAAGGCCGGCATTACAACTGATGAATTAGATGCGATTTGTCATGAGTATATTGTCAATATACAAGATGCTATTCCTGCACCACTGAATTATCACGGCTTTCCAAAATCAATTTGTACCAGTGTTAATAACGTGGTGTGTCACGGCATCCCCGGTGATAAAAAACTAAAAAAAGGTGATATTGTTAATATCGATATTACCGTGATTAAAGACGGGTTTCACGGCGACACTTCAAAAATGTTTATTATTGGCAAGTCAAGCGTTAAAGCTCAACGCATTTGTAGAATCGCACAAGAATGTTTATATATTGGTATTAAAAAAGTAAAGCCAGGCGTTCACTTGGGTGAAATTGGCAAGGCGATTGGTGCGCATACAACCCAAAACAATTGCTCTGTAGTACGTGATTATTGTGGCCATGGTATTGGCTCAGAGTTTCACACAGAACCACAAGTAATCCATTACGATGACGGCAGTGTCGATAAAAGTCCAGTTCTAGAAGCTGGCATGACCTTCACTATTGAGCCAATGGTAAATCTAGGTGGTTTTGAAGTGGCTACTTCTAAGGTCGATGGCTGGACAGTGACCACTAAAGATCGTTCACTTTCTGCACAATGGGAGCACACCATTTTAGTCACTGAAGATGGTTATGAGATCCTCACACTTAGAGACGAGGAGTCAATATAAAGCATTATCCATTGTGATAAAATAATGCTTTTATTATTAAGTGACTAAGCGTTGAAAAACCTAAGAAACTATTTTATCTCAGGCTTACTTTTTTGGATTCCATTAGGGTTAAGCATTGTCGTTATTAAATTCTTTTTAGAATTGGTTAATGATATTGTTCCACCTGAATATTTACCTGAAACATTGTTTAACTTAGGCAGTACAATTCCTGGTTCTGGCATTGTTTGGGTAATCTTGGTGCTTGTCATTACTGGCGCCTTAGTGAGTAATTTCATTGGTCGAAAACTACTTGAATTATGGGAAAAGCTACTTAACAGAATCCCTGGTTTTAGAGGCATCTATAAAGCACTAAAACAACTATCAGATACGGTTTTGAGCACCTCTGGTGATAGTTTCAAAAAAGCAGTATTGGTTGAATACCCACGTCGGGGCATGTGGACCATTGCCTTTCAAACGGGTAACTATCGTGGTGAAGTTGAGAAAAAAATTGGTGAAGAAATTATCAATATTTACGTGCCAACAACGCCTAATCCAACTTCTGGCTTTTTTATTATGCTACCTAAAGATGACGTGATTGAGCTTG
>QOAH01000090.1 GCA_003978185.1 Candidatus Thioglobus sp. | reverse complement strand
GCCTGTTGCGTCAAAAAGAATATCCCAAAGGTGAATTTACCTTAGCGTTTTTGGGTTATGGACCAGAATCAGAAAACCCAGCGCTAGAGTTGACCTATAACTGGGGCAAGGATAGCTATGAAGTAGGTACAGGTTTTGGTCATATCGCCATTAATGTAGAAGATGTCTATAAAGCTGTCGAGGTGGCAAAAACAAAAGGCGCACAAGTGACTCGTGAAGCGGGGCCGATGAGTGCTGGCACAACCATTGTTGGGTTTTTAAAGGACCCTGATGGTTATGAGATAGAGTTACTTTCTAAGAAATTTTAATCGTAGTTTTTACGACCTGATAGAGCATGTGCAATGGTGTTCATGTCAGCGTATTCAAGTTCACCACCAATCGGAATACCATGAGCAATACGGGTGATTTGAACATCAAACTGTTTTGCCATGTTGCTGATGTAATGGGCGGTCACTTCTCCTTCAACCGTGGCATTAGTCGCCAAGATAATTTCTTCCACTTTTAGATCGCGAAGTTTTTGCTCTAGCTCATCCAAACCGAGCTCGGCAGCACCGATGCCATCAATAGGAGAAAGGTAACCACTAAGAACAAAATATTTACCTGTGTATACGCCACTTTGTTCGATTGCATGAATATCAGTTGGCGTTTCAACGATACACAATTGCGTGCTATCACGATGATCATTGGCACAAATATTGCAAATGTTTTTTTCACTGAGAGTGCGGCATGATGAGCAATGTTTAACATGCTCCATGGCATCGACCAAAGCCTTAGCCAGTTCGAACCCACCCTCTCGATCACGTTCTAATAGGTGGTAAACAAAGCGTTGTGCTGTTTTACTACCAACACCCGGTAGCGCACAAAAGGTTTTGTTTAGTTTTTCAATCATTAGAAGGGTAGGCTCATGCCACCAGGTAACTTCATACCACCAGTTGCACTTTGCATTTTGGCGGCGGATGCGTCAGCGATTTGTTTAGTAGCGTCGTTAATAGCAGTAAGAATTAAATCCTCTAGCATGTCTTTATCATCCATAACACCTTCATTAATTTGAAGATCGGTGGCTTGGTGTTCACCATTAATGGTGACTTGTACTGCACCACCAGCGGCTATTCCAGTCGCCGTTAAGTCTTTGATTTCCGCTTGGGCTTTTTGCATGTCTTCTTGCATTTTTTGGGCTTTTTGCATCATGCTAGCCATTCCACCTTTAAACATTTTCTACCTCCTTAATACTGTTAAGATCAACCTTTGCGTTAAAGGTTTCTTGTAATTTTTGCACACCTTCATCTTTCATAAAATTTTTCTGCATAGTGGCTATTTTCTCATTATTGGCTTGTGTTTCTTTTTGCGCCAAGGTTTGCGTTGTAAGCTTTTTTAAATTAATTTGAAGCGCAAGTCTTCCAAAATTCGCTTGCAATACGGTTTGGATCGAACGTTGAATATTATCGGTGAGTAAGCTTGAAAATTGCTCATCTAGATTAAGTGTTAGGGTTTGGTTGTCCGTATTATCAAACAGGGTGTTTTTTAGTAGCATGCGAGATGCTGTATTAAACTTGAGTGATTTGGTAATGTCTTCCCACTGTTGTTGTGAGTTGATATTAAGGGTTGATTCTGGCGTGTTTAGTTTGGTTGTTTTAACCGATTTTAACTTAGGCTCTACCGGTGGTTTGTCTTCAGGTGTCGCCTTAGTTTTAGGATTTATGGCTAATTTAGGTGTTTTTTTTTCAGTAGTTTTAATGTCAGAATGAAACGCCAGCATTCTAAGTAGCGTCATTTCAAAGCCAATTTGCTCACTTGGTGCAAGCGATATGTCTTTAGAGCCGTTAATCGCCATATGATAAAACAACTGTAAATCTTGATTAGAGATTTGAGTGGCTAGAGTTTTAATTTCATTAGAAATTTGAGTGTTGTCAATAATCTGGGCAATCGATATTTGATGAAAAAGACTGGTAAGGTCTTTGAGTGCATGAGTTAGATCTTCGCCTTTGTGGGACAAATCCTTAGCAAAGTTAATTACCGCCTCGGCGTCTTGATTAAATAAGTGGGTAGCCAAGGCAAGGATGTCATCATGATGCACTAAGCCAAGCATAGCTTTGATGTCTTTGGTCATCACCGTGCCATTACCATAAGAAATAGATTGGTCAAGCAAGCTTAAGGCGTCACGCATAGAGCCATTGCCAAAATCAGCAATCTGACTAAGGGCTAACTCTTCATACTCAAACCCTTCAGTTTCCATAATAAATTTCAGCTGACCTAAGATCTCTTCATGCGTGAGTTTTTGCAAAGTAAATTGCAGGCAGCGTGAAAGTACCGTTACGGGTAATTTTTGTGGATCAGTGGTTGCCAGCAAAAATTTAATGTGTTCTGGTGGCTCTTCCAAAGTTTTTAGCAGTGCATTAAAACTACTTTTTGAGAGCATGTGCACTTCGTCAATCAGGTAAATCTTGTAGCGATTTTTAGTCGGCATGTATTGCGCATTTTCTAAAATATCGCGCATGTTGTCTACACCTGTGTGCGAAGCAGCATCGAGTTCGATTAAGTCAACGGATTGGCCTTGGTCAATCTCGATACAAGTTGCGCACGTACCACAAGGCTTGGAGCTAACACCTTGTTCACAGTTGATGGATTTGGCAAAGATACGGGCAATGGTGGTTTTACCGACGCCACGTGTGCCGGTGAATAAAAAGCCATGATGGAGATTGTTGGCATCGAGAGCGTT
>QOAH01000117.1 GCA_003978185.1 Candidatus Thioglobus sp. | reverse complement strand
TAACAAGTAACCACCACCAGGTCCACGCACACTTTTAACCAATGCTGCTTTTCTAAGTTTGGCGAATAATTGCTCAAGATAAGACAATGAGATGTTTTGTCTTTGTGAGATGATATCAAGTGTAATAGGCTTGCCAGTACTATTAGACGCTAAATCTAACATAGCTGTGACAGCATATCGACCTTTTGTTGTTAATTGCATACTAATTTTTGATTTTTAACAGGACATTATTATATACTTAACCAAGTGTTTTAGTCAAGTAAAACAAAGTCTTACTTTGTGTGAGAAACCTGTAAAAAAACAAGCGTTACTTACTTTCGATTTCTAGCTTACCAACATCAATATCGTCTTGATCTTTAATATCAAGCTTTTTAGAAACAATATTCAGCTGCTCGTCCATATCATGAATATGAGACAAAATTGAATTAATGGCTTTAACGGTAGGATCATCAACATCTGTACCCACTGCGTAAGATTCGAAATGATCAGTTTTTATCTTAGAGTCTTTCAACACACGTGCAGGAACACCAACAACAGTTTGGGCATTATCAACAGATTTCACCACTACTGAGTTAGAGCCCACGCGCACATCGTTACCTAATGTAATCGGGCCTAAAATTTTAGCACCAGCACCAATAACCACGTTATCACCCAGTGTCGGGTGACGTTTGCCCTTTTCCCAGGTGGTGCCACCTAAAGTAACACCATGATAAAGCGTACAATCATTACCAATTTCAGCTGTTTCGCCGATCACCACGCCCATACCATGATCAATAAAGAAACGTCGACCAATCACTGCGCCGGGGTGAATTTCAACACCGGTAACCCATCTGGCCAACATCGAGATAAATCTAGCTAACCACTTAAGCTTTAGTAACCACAGACGATGCGTCAGACGATAAAACAACATCGCCTGCACGCCCGAATAACAAGTAATTATTTCAAAAGTGTTTCTTGCCGCAGGATCGCGATCGAATACAATCTGAATGTCTTCAATTAATTTCATTGGCAAATTATATCATAGAGCACTTATAAACTTCTAAGCGCATCTAGGATCGGTAATTAATCTCTGACTTAAAACGCTTATAGTTCCACAGATATTGTTCAGGCTTGGTTTTAACTAAATTTTCAATCACATTATTCATTAGTGCCACATCATCCTCAAGATTGCCAGACTCAGACAGCACATTAACAGCTTGAAAGTTAAATTCATACCCCCTACCCAGATTCAAACGCTCACACCAAGCCAAAACCACTTTAGCATTGTTTTTTCTGGCTAGCTTAGCTAGCAGCGTCATTGTTTGTGCATTATGACCAAAAAATGGCGACAAAATACCGCCTTGTTCTCCTGGATCTTGATCAGGCAAAATACCAATCGCACCTTGTGTAGACAAAGTTCTTTGTAATTTAAAAATACCTCTCTTATTGGCTGGCGCCATAAACAGATCGTGTTGAGCACGCATTGATAATAAAAATACCTCTTCTTTGGTCTTTCTTAAAGGTTTGTATAAAAAAGTCACCGGCCTAAACCTTGAGATCATTCTGGCTGTTAATTCCCAACAGCCGAAATGTGGTGTTAGAAAGATAATTGACTCATCAGTTTGTGCGAGGCTCTTATCTTGAATTTTATGCACATGAATAGCGTTATGATCGAAACTATTAAGCCAAATAAAACCTGACTCACTCAAACCTTTGCCTGTTTCAATTAAAGTGTTTTTAATCAAATTACGCTGTGATTTGGCACTCAACTCTGGAAAACAAAGCGAAATATTTTTAGTGACTACTTTTTTTGATTCAGTATTAAATAAATATAAGTATCGACCAATCAAATAACCAAAAAAATGGTTGACCCTAAGCGGAAAAATTGAAAAGAAGGTTAAAATAAATTTAGCCATTGTTCAGGCCTTTGGTTTCATCTAACATTGGTTTCATCGCACTGAGTAAGTTTTTATACAGATTGGGAATACGTTTTTCTTCTTTTAATAACCACTGTTTAAAATACTCTCTCTCAGTAGGCATGCTGAAGCAAGCTGGACAAGAATCAGCAATCACGGGTAAATCAGCGCTCGAAGCAAAATCAGCTAATTGACGCTCACGTACATAGACCATTGGACGAATAATACGTAAGTCTTTAGCGTCATTAATATAGTGCGCCTTCATGGTTTGAATCTTACCATTGTGGCACATCGACATCATTAAACTCTCACTCAAATCATCCAAGTGTTGGCCTAAGGCTAAAACGTTATAGCCTTCTCGTCTGGCTACTTTATACATCAGACCGCGCTTAATTCTAGAACAAAATGAGCAATAGGAATCACCACGCATACTTTCTTTAGCTTGCTCCATAATTGGAAATTCTTCAAAAAAATATGGTGTGTCAAATTGCTTAAAAAAAGCCTTAAGCGCTTGAGGCTCAAAACCCTCAACTTGAGGGTCAATCGTTACAACACCCAATTCAAATTTGACTGGAGAATGACGCTGAAAATGACGCAAAATATGAAACAAACTCAAAGAGTCTTTGCCGCCAGAGACCGCTAATAATATTTTATCACCAGCTTTGATCATGCCAAAATCACTAATGGCACGACCAACAGGCTTAACTAATAATTTGGGTAAATTTATGCGTGGTAAAACCATTGTTCTTGTCTTTTTAAAGTGTCTTTGGTTAGATTGTTGGCAATACTCAATGTGCAAAATGTTGGCTTGCTATTAGCTAT
>QOAH01000059.1 GCA_003978185.1 Candidatus Thioglobus sp. | reverse complement strand
CATTAGCCATTAGCGCCCTAAAGAAACTCGACAAAATGAAAGACCTGTCTAGCCTATACGCCCAACAAACAGATTCAATTGTTAAGCAATTAAAAGACAATGCCAACAAGCAAACATCGGCTATTTTTGCAGGCGCCTTAATCATCCTTTCAGGTGTTTTAGCTACCAATGCTTTATGGCTAGCTAGTAGTATTAGTGCAGTGGTTGGCTTGGTGTTCTGGATCAAGTCTAGATAACGTTTTCATTGGTCCTATTTTCGGGTAAAATTATCACCTCGATATGTTTGGTCGCAAAGCATATTATTTATATGACATCCAACTGGTGGGTGTTTTTTTATTTTTTGGAGAGTCAAAATGAACATGACAATTAATGCAACAGCAAGAGATGACCAGGGCAAAGGTGCGAGCCGCCGCCTGCGTCGTGAAGAAAAGATACCTGCTATCGTTTACGGTGCGGGCAAAGAACCTAGTGCAATTTCACTAAACATACACGAGATCACACATCTATTAGAAAACGATGATGCTTATACATCCGTTCTAGATTTGTCGATTGATAAAAAAGTAGAGCCTGTCATTATTAAAGACTTACAGCGCCACCCTGCTAAAAACACCGTTACTCATGTTGACTTATTACGCATTAACATGAAACAAGCTATTGTTACCAGTATTCCATTGAACTTTACTGGTTCTGATGACAACGAAGCACTCCGTCTAGGCGCCATCCTTAACCAATTTATTAATGCCGTTGAGGTTTCTTGTTTACCAGCAGACATGCCGAACGGTATTGAAGTTGATATTAGTAACCTTGCCTTGGGCGACCATATTAGCCTAACTGGCGTTAATATGCCTGAAGGCGTGACGCTTACTGCACTCACACATGGTGATATTGAAGCACACGACCAAAGTGTTGTTGCTGTTCAAGAGGCTAAGGTAATGGCTGAGATCGAAGAAGAAGTGATTGAAGCTGAAGGCGATGAGTCTACTGAAGGCGGCGATGCTGAACATGGCGATTCCGATTCAGACTCTTAATTTGAGCTAAACCATTATGGCGATTAAACTGATTGTTGGCCTGGGCAACCCTGGCAAAGACTATCAGCCCCATCGCCACAATGTTGGTTTTTGGTTTTGTGATGCGCTTGCGCATTTATACTCAGGCACTTTCAAAAAAGAAACTAAGTTTTTTGGTGACGTAGCACAAGTTAATATCGCAGGCTTAAGCCTGCGCTTACTAAAACCAAATACTTACATGAACCGCTCGGGTCAATCGATTCAAAGCCTTGCCAAATTTTACCAAATTAATGCTGATGAAATTTTGGTTGCACATGATGAGTTAGACCTCAACCCTGGCATCGCTCGGGTCAAATTTGGCGGTGGGCATGGTGGTCACAACGGCCTTAGAGACACTATTAAAGCGCTTAGCAGTAATGATTTTTACCGGTTAAGAATTGGCATTGGTCACCCAGGTGACAGGTCAAAAGTGGCTGATTTTGTTCTGCACACACCTAATAAATCAGAGGTTGAACCAATACAAACAGCCCTGGTTAATTCATTAAACGTTATTGAGCAAGTGGTTAAAGGTGATATTGAACCCGCCATGAAAGCATTGCATACACAAGGATAAAAATGGGATTTAAATGTGGAATTGTTGGCTTGCCCAACGTCGGAAAATCAACTCTCTTTAATGCATTAACACAAGCAGGAATTGCATCAGAAAATTATCCTTTCTGCACCATTGAGCCGAATGTCGGTATCGTGCCGATTAATGATAAACGCCTACAACAACTGGCTGATATCGTCAATCCTGAAAAGATCTTACCCACTAGCATGGAGTTTGTCGACATTGCCGGCTTGGTTGAGGGCGCATCAAAAGGCGAGGGATTGGGTAACCAATTTTTAACCAATATTCGTGAAACTGATGCCATTGTTCATGTGGTTCGTTGTTTTGAAGATGAGGACATTATCCATGTTGCTGGCAAAATATCGCCGCTCGATGATATTGAAATCATCAACACTGAGCTTGTATTGGCCGATCTAGCTGCGGTTGAAAAACTTTATCAAAAAGCCATTAAAAACACCAAATCTGGCCAAAAGGATGGGCTGCCACTTAAGGCTTTGTTAGAAAAAATATTACCAACTCTTGAGGCGGGTGAATGTGCAAGAACACTATCTTACGATGAGGAAGAACTCAAACTACTCAAAGGCTTCCAATTATTAACCATTAAGCCCGTACTCTACGTTGCTAATGTCAGTGAAGAAGGGTTTAGTGATAACCCACACCTTGATGTTGTGGCTGATTTTTCTAAAGCAGAGGGTTCACAAGTGGTGGCAATTTGCGCTGATATTGAAGCCGAAATCTCTGAGCTCGACCTTGAAGAGAAACAAGAGTTTTTATCTGAAATGGGTCAAAGCGAATCTGGTCTAGATCGACTTATTAAGTCCGGATATGCCTTGCTAGGCCTACGAACCTACTTTACTGCTGGCGTCCAAGAAGTGCGCGCTTGGACCATTAATGCGGGTGACAGTGCGCCACAAGCGGCAGGTAAAATTCATGGTGATTTTGAAAAAGGCTTTATTCGTGCTGAAACGATTGCCTTTGATGATTTTATTCAGTACGGTGGTGAAAAAGGCGCCAAAGAGGTAGGTAAACTGCGCTCAGAAGGCAAGGACTACATTGTCCAAGACGGCGATGTGGTACACTTCTTATTTAACGTTTAACCATCA
>QOAH01000047.1 GCA_003978185.1 Candidatus Thioglobus sp. | reverse complement strand
TACCCGGAAACCTTTCTAATGATGATATTCAGCTAACCTGTATTGGTGATAAGATTGATTTTTTGGACCAACCTTTTAATGTGTTTTTTGATAAAGCCTGGAGTTCTGATTCATATTGGGAAAAGATTGATATTAACGGTCATGCATTAAAAGTTCCCGAGTTTGGACTATATAGAGAGGTAAATAATCTTAATGGAAAGAGGTATTGGATCTTAGAGAATAGCAATGGATGGGCTAGATTAGATGTAAATTCAGGATATTTTGTTGCAACAATGGGCTTAATTCAATTGCAAGTCAGATGTTTAGAGAAAATAAAGGATTGGAATAACTTCCAAAAATGACGGGTTAAGCCACCATTTTTAAATACAAGTCTTCAACTTTTTTCCTTGCCCATGGGGTTTTACGCAAAAATTTTAAGCTAGAATTAATACTAGGATTTATCTTAAAACATTTTATATCAATGCGATTGCCTAGCTCTTCCCAGCCAAAATATTCCATTAACTCAGTGACAATCGTTTTGAGTGTCACACCATGAAGTGGGTCTTGATGATGGTTATTACTTGTTTTCTCCAAAGTTAGGGCTACCTCTCTTAACTATTTGACGTCGTTTTTAGGATCTGCTTTTTTAACTCTAATTTTGTTACCTTCAATAGACTTTCCATTAAGTGCTTGTATTGCTGCTTTTGCATTGCCAACTTTTGAAATTTCGACAAAACCAAAGCCTTTAGATTTACCTGTTGTTTTGTCTAAAATCAAAGTGCAAGATTGCACATCACCGTAAGCTTTAAACAATTCTTTAAGTCCACTTTCTAAAAGTGTACGAGGAAGATTTCTTATTAATATTTTCATTTACTGACCGTATTTTTAATTGGAATTGGGTTTGAGCTTTAGCCTCACCTATATCAGACAACGCCTAGAAATTAATTATTATGCGAACCATCGCAAAAAGGCTTGCCAGATGTCTTGCCACACCCACAGATATATAACTGTTCATCGCTACTAGCAGTATACTCTAACGGCTCGTAGTCACTACCTTGATGCGAGCCATCACAATAAGGTGGTGTACTAGTTTTACCGCACTGACAAATATATTTAGTTTCTCCTGCAGCAACATCAATAACATATGGTTGACCTTTAGAATACATACCACTTCCTATTTCGTTTAAAAAATTACTATTTTAGTAGCATGAACATAAAAATGCACGACTATATATTTCCGATAAAATACCAAGCAAATAAACACAAACTAATCACGGTCTAATTATGTCAAAAATCTTATTATTTACTTTAATCAACATGCTGTTTATTCAGCTAAGCTTTGCTAGCATGGAGGAAGGCCTGTCAGCAATTAAAAGCAGACAATATGAGCAAGGCTATCAGGCATTTAAAGTAGAGGCAGAAAAAGGCAGTGCTGAGGCACAATTTCAAATTGCTAAGATGTTTCAGTCAGGCATGAAGCCTGATAGAAAGTTTAAAAATGCGCTAATTTGGTACAACTTAGCTGCTAATAATGGCCATAGCGTTGCGCAATTTAATTTAGGCTTAATGCATGCGATTGGGCAAGGCACCAGGAAGAACCCTAAACAAGCAGAGAGTTGGATTAGTGAAGCTTATAAGAATGCTAAAACCCCTCGTGAAACTATGATCTTTAATATGCGTGTTAAAAAATTAGCTGTATATGGTGTTAAAACCAAATACTAATCTTTAGCAAAAATACGATCTAAATCTTGTTCGTTAAAAAATAAGTGCTCGTTACAGATTTCATTGTGTATGGATATCTCGCCCTGCTCTTGCAATAAATCTCTCGCATCTTGCTCACCCAAGTCAAAAATAATTTTCTCAAATCGAACTCGATCTTGATGGCACTCGTAATCAATAGTGTTGTCTTCAAATAACTCAACAGTCTCTTCATGAAAAAGGCGATGCAATAATTGCTCGGCAGTTAAATCACACAACTCTGACTTAGTGATTGTATTAGACAATGCTGTGATTCGATGCCAATCTTCTTCATCGTTTGATTTCGAAACTGGCATCTTTTGAACCAACATGGCAGATAAATTCTCCTGTGTTGATGACACCCAAAGTTTAGAGTCAAGTTGCTCTGATTGAGCAAAATAATCCTCAAAAGTTTGTATCAAGCCTTTTGGATTTCTAGGAATGAGTGACTGAAAACTGTGATCAGTTTGCGCATTATATAAAGTAACCACAATTTGTCCCTCGCCCAATATTTGGTCAAAACTACTATCATCTTCAATAGCGCCATTGGCTCTAACCATACCGCGTATTTGCAAATCATGGGTGACCTCAGCCAACAACAAACTAACAATACCATTGCCCTGGACTTGCATGGTTAGCTTGCCTTTATGCTTCATACCATTTGCAAGCATGCTTGCCAAAGCACTTAACTCACCAAACAGTTGTCTCACTTGTTTAGAGTACCCACGATCTTGAATCATTGCTTGCCAAGCTGTGTCAATAGACAGGTGCTGGCCACGTATATCCAAATCTTTAAATAAAAAACGTCGTATTGTGTTCATCAGTGTTATTTTAAATGGCTTTAACATTAAAATAAATTTTATGCAGCGCATCATTGAACAAAAAATTATCAATCAAACTAATCAAGCTTTATTGATCAATGTATTGGCTGATGCCACTTCACTCTCAAAACAGGTACTTAAGTCAGCCCTAGATAAAGGCTGTGTCTGGTTAAAAACTGGCAAGAAAATTAATCGCGTTCGT
>QOAH01000118.1 GCA_003978185.1 Candidatus Thioglobus sp. | reverse complement strand
GATGAATTAGCCGAAGCTGACAAAATGATTAAGCGCCTGTTGTCGTATCGTGTGTTTTACGATGCCGACGATAAAATGAATTTATCGGTTAGTGATGTTAAGGGTGGTGTTTTGCTTGTTTCACAATTTACCCTAGTTGCAGATACTAGCTCTGGAACACGGCCTGGATTTTCCACCGCCAAACCGCCTAAAGAAGCTGAAGAGTTGTACAATTATTTTGTTCATCAAATGCAAAATGCACATGACACAGTGGCTACAGGTATATTTGGCGCTGATATGCAAGTATCACTCACCAATGACGGTCCAGTAACTTTCTTATTAGAGTGTTAGATTCTATCGCCCAGGCCACAGCAGGCTATCATCAGTATTTTGTCTGGATGGGGATAGTGTCTTTTGTTGTTTTTGTTGTCAGTCTTCTATTAACCCCATTTTTATTAGGCAAGATTCCTCAGGATTATTTTATCCACACCAATCAACACAAAGTTGAAATAAAACACCTTGGACATTTTCTCATTGTTGTTATTAGAACTTTGATTGGCTTTGTACTTTTAATTGCCGGTATTATTATGTTAGTAACACCAGGACAAGGTATTATTACGATTCTTTTAGGTTTGTTTTTAATGGAGTTTCCAAGGAAACGCAGCCTTGAGTTGAAGATTATCCATCATGATCCCACATTCAAAATTTTAAATTGGTTGAGAGCAAAGGCTAATAAGCCCCCATTTAAAAAATGATAAAAATGTATGGTATTAAAAATTGCGACACCATTAAAAAGGCACAGAAATTTTTAGAGGCACAAGGTGTTGAGTTTGAATTTATTGATTTTCGTCAAAACCCAATTGATGAGCAAACCCTAAAAAGCTTTGTTGATGCTTTGGGCTGGGATAAAGTAATTAACAAACGCTCAACTACGTATCGTAATTTCACCGATGCCGAAAAACAAAACATTACCTTGGCATTGACGTTAAAAAACCCAACGCTTATCAAACGCCCCGTCTTAGTGACGGGGAATGTTATAAACGTTGGGTTTAATGAAAAACTTTATCTGAGTTTGATTTAGGCTTTATCTTCTTGCTCTGCAATTTCTTTGCGTACCACTGCCATATCAAGCTCTTTGGCTTTAGTAAGTACAGCCTCAAGATCTGATTCAGCCATAGCGCCTGGTTGAGAGAAAATAGCAATTTGTTCTCTGAAAATCATCAACGTTGGAATTGAGCGAATTTGAAATTGAGCGCCTAAATCTTGCTCATCTTCAGTGTTAATTTTTGCAAATGTTACACCATCAATTTTCTCACTCATGGCTTCATAAGTTGGTGCAAACTGCTTACAAGGGCCACACCATGGCGCCCAAAAATCTAGGATAACAATATCATTATTCTTGATTGTTTCGTCAAAATTATCTTTAGTTAGTTCTAATACTGCCATTGTTACACCTTGTTAAATATGAAAAAATTGAAGTATATCATAAAATACTGATATACATTGTAAAAACTGATTAAATGATAAAATTTTCAAATGAAAATCTTAGGGGTTGATCCCGGCTCAAGAGTTACAGGCTTCGGTTTAATCGAAGCCAATAAACTCAAATTCACCTATCTATCCAGTGGCTGTATTCGTACCAAGGGCGAACTCACTGAACGCATTACCACCATCTTTATTGAAATAGACCAACTTATTAAAAAATATCAGCCCGATATAGTGGTGATTGAGCGCGCCTTTATGCGTCCCGATCGACCTAACCCTGATGCAGCAATAAAGCTAGGTCATGCGCGAGGTGCTATTATTTCAGCAGCTGGTGTGAATGGTATTACTATGGTGGAATACAGTCCCAATCAAATCAAAAAGGCGGTTGTTGGTAAAGGCCATGCCACTAAGGACCAAGTGTCTTATATGGTGCAAGAATCTTTAAGACTTAATAAAGCCCCACAAGAGGATGCAGCAGATGCACTAGCAGGGGCCATGTGCCACGCTTATCACAGTTTGTAACTTAGGCTTTAGCCAAAGTAAACTTTGATATCACCAAATTCGGGCAGATCCCTCACCACTTCGGTTAGTTTATCTAAGATCTCATCGTAGCTTTTGTCAGAAGATAAGCACGACAGTGGCAAAAAGAAATCCACGTGGATCTTACCATCGAGATAATGCAATTGGATGCGCTTGATCTCACCATCACATTTATTGTTAAATAAAGCTTTATTAAGAATACCGAGCGCTTCCGCGCGTTCAGGTAAGTTTTCGCAAGGTGCAGCAGTTTCGTCATCTTCAGGGTCGATATGTACAGTAACGTCGTGCAAGTCTTCTAAACATTCCTTAGCTACACGCTCAACACTTACGCTAATAATATGACCTTCACTCACACTTAAGAATGGGTCTACTTGTACATGTACGTCAGCTGATATGGCTTGGCCGATTTTACGAGTACGTAATGAATGGACATTATTAACCCCACTAATCATGCCAATCGCATGGCGTAGTTGCTCTACTTGTGCAGCGTCAATTGAAGTGTCTACCAGCTCTTTAGTGGCGCCAATGCCTAACTCCCAGGCAATGTAAATCACCATCAAACCAACTACAATAGCTGCAACTCCGTCGAGGTATAGATAACCATTCAAGCTACCCAAAATACCAATAAACACCACAATCGATGACAATGCATCAGAGCGATGGTGCCAAGCATTGGCCTTAAGCATTTCTGATTTATAAGTTTTAGCTACTTTGAGTGTGTACCAGTACAAAGCCTCTTTAGAGAAG
>QOAH01000119.1 GCA_003978185.1 Candidatus Thioglobus sp. | reverse complement strand
AATTCATGTGTTATTTAGCGCTAAAATAAAAGCTACTATTATAATGTCTAAGCAACTATTAAAGTATTGTTATGAATATTGACCATTACACCTGCCCTTTTTCGCATTTAATTTTAAGTGGGCGATGTGGATGTCAATACGGCGCTAAAGATTGCATTGCAGAAAAAGAATTTGGCACTTGTTTGCACAAAAGCTCTTCTGCAGAGTGTCAATCTTTATATCACCATCTTCGAGAAAATAGTGCTTTTGTACTCAAAGCACACCACCAGTCTAGCTTATCAGTAGGTCAGCAATCTAAAATAAAAATGGGTGGTCTGCTTGCTTTACAAGAAATACTCAGTCATTCGAACGATAAAGGAATTAGCAATATTATTAAACTGGTTACATTAACCAAGCAAACATACGGTGGTTTCGAAAAAATTCCTTTCTCTCAACTAATGCCAAAAATCTCTAAATTTAAATTTAGAGATCGATCATAAAAATCAGCTAAATATCCAATACTTGCTTAATAAGCGGAATGGTAATGTTGTTTTTTTGTTGTAAAGACGCTTCATCTAGCTGATCAATAGCGCTTAATAGGTCGGTCAAATCTCGTGAATAATATTTAAATAAATAATCATAAATTTTACGATCAATTTTTAGGTTGCGCTCATTCATCTGCTGCTGAATAATGTCTTTTTTGCTCTTATCACCCAAGCTTTCAAGGCAAAAAATAGTCGCTAAAGACAGTCGTGTTTTTAGATCTTTTAGTAAGGTTAATTCACCAGGTAATGCAGGCCCACTCACAATCAGCTTGACCGGTGTATGAGTAGCGCGATTGTAAAGATCAAATAATTCTTGCTGTTGATTTTCATCTAAACAATTAACGTTATCAATACAAACCCAGTCATTATCTTCTAATCCATTTAGGACGCCGTCAGGCATCTCTTGTGCAAAGTCTAAATACACAACACCTGGTGACTGCTCTAATGCTTCAAAAGCACAGCCTTGTAATAGGTGGGTTTTTCCACTTGACTTATCACCATAGACATAAACAACTGAAGCAGAGGGTTGATCAAAAAGATTGGTCAAAAATTCAATAATTTGTTGATTTTTATCACCACTAAAATTACGCCAAAGCATTTTAGTATTCAGTGCAAGAGGCAAGCCCAATTGATTCATTATCGGCGCTCTTGCAAGATAACTTGTTTAATCCAAATCCACATATAGTCCGCACCACTGAGGACAGTTGAAGTGGCCACAACAATAAAAAACATATTTGTCCATTGCAACGAAACTGGATAGATTTGCGTAATAACTAAAAACAGCACCAAGGTGATTTGTAATGCCGTATTAAACTTAGATAAATTTGACGGCGTTAGTAACTCATCTTGCGAGTCATCCGTGCCTAAAAAATACCCCACCGTGCCAGCCACAATCATCACATCACGCAGAAAAACCAATATTAACAACCACAATGGCAACAAGCCAATAACAAAAAGCGTAACAAAACTACCGACTAATAATAGTTTATCTGCCATAGGATCAAGAATAGAACCTAGTCGACTTTGACAAGAAAAGCGCTTGGCAATCCACCCATCTAATGCATCTGTCACACCCGCAATAAAAAACAAGCCAATTGCCAAAGAATAATTATGATTTAATAAAGTCATTACAACGGGCACTGTTAAAATAATGCGTAAAATTGACAGTGCATTTGGCAAAGAAGAAAAACTAAAATTCATTTTTTTGCTAGAAAAAAAATATTGATTATACGGAAAAAACCAAGATGTCATCATTGACTTACCAAGACTCAGGCGTTGATATTACCAAAGGTAATGAACTTATCGAACACATTAAGCCGATTGCAAAATCGACCGCAAGAGAAGGTGTATTAGCCGGACTAGGTGGTTTTGGTGCTATGTTCGAGCTGCCAATTAACAAATATAAAAATCCAGTATTGATCTCTGGCACTGATGGTGTTGGCACCAAACTTAAAGTAGCGGAAATGCTAAACAAGCACGATACCATTGGTATTGATTTAGTGGCTATGTGTGTTAATGATTTAATCGTACAAGGGGCAGAGCCTTTATTCTTTTTAGATTACTATGCGACAGGTAAGCTTAATACTGAAATTGCAATATCGGTGATTTCTGGTATTGGTGAGGGTTGTAAGCTATCAGGCTGTGCACTCATTGGTGGTGAAACTGCAGAAATGCCAGGCATGTACCAAGGTGAAGATTATGATCTCGCCGGCTTTTGCGTTGGTATCGCTGAAAAAGATAAAATTATCGATGGCTCTAAAGTGGCAAATGGTGATCACATTATTGCGTTGGCTTCTTCTGGCCCACACTCTAATGGCTACTCTCTAATTCGAAAGGTATTAGAACAATCAACACCGACTGAGGCGCAATTAAATGCCTTGATTGAACCAACTCGGATTTATGTTAAGTCGGTACTTTCACTGATTGAAAAATTTCCGGTTCATGCGATTTCACATATTACTGGTGGTGGTTTATTAGAAAACATTCCGCGTGTTTTACCTGCTGATTTGGCCGCAAAATTAGACGCCGACTCTTGGGAGCTACCTGAGATTTTTCAATTCTTACAAGACAATGGCAACATCGATATAATGGAAATGTACCGTGTCTTTAACTGCGGTGTTGGTATGATAATTGTAGTGCCTGCCGAACAAAGCGAACAAGCCATAGCACATTTAAATGAATTGGGTGAAACTACCTGGCTGATTGGCGACATCACCCAAAACGACGGCAACCAAGTCATT
>QOAH01000016.1 GCA_003978185.1 Candidatus Thioglobus sp. | reverse complement strand
CAAAATTACTCGCTACAGCAATTGGTGGAAAGGAGCGTTTTCATTCGGTTATCTCAGCTTTAAATACGTTAAAACCTTTTGCTAAGGATAATGACTGGGTGTTGGTTCACGATGCTGCAAGACCCTGCGTAAAAGCTAGTGACGTAATCAACTTAATCGACCAACTTAAAGATCATCCAACCGGTGGATTACTAGCTACTCGAGTCGTTGATACCATCAAACAAGCCAACAATATTCATATTGAATCTACCTTAGACAGGTCTAACCTTTGGCAGGCACAAACACCTCAAATGTATCGATTTGGTGTATTATCAAAAGCCTTAGATAACATCATACAAAATGATTTAAATATTACCGATGAGGCTAGTAGTATTGAGGCTTTAAAACTTAAATCTATCTTGGTTGAAGGTAGTAAAAGCAACCTTAAGATCACTACATCAGAAGACCTAGATTTGGC
This sequence comes from Candidatus Thioglobus sp., assembly GCA_003978185.1. The sequence goes on along the minus strand of QOAH01000016.1, from coordinate 2,355 downwards.
TAATTTTTATTTAGAATCAAACAATTAGATGAATATTAAAACTGGACTTGGACAAGATTCCCACGCATTTGACACAGCCAATAGTAGGCCGCTTATTTTGGGTGGCGTTAAATTTGATCACCCACAAGGTTTGCGTGGAAACAGTGATGCTGATGTGATCTTTCACTCACTTACTAATGCTATCTCATCAATCACAGGGCAAAATATTTTAGGCGCTAAAGCTGATGCACTCTGTCAACAAGGAATAACTGATAGCGCTGAGTATTTAAGATTAGCACTAAATGATCTTAATGACTGGCATATTGAGCATATTGCTATTTCAATTGAATGCTTAACACCTAAGATTTCACCAAAAATAGTAGCACTAAAAGCCAATATTGCAAAATTAATGAATACGCAAATTAATAACATCGGTATTACCGCTACAACGGGTGAAGGATTAACTGCTTTTGGTCGTGGTGAAGGCATTCAAGTATTGAGCATTATCACTGTTTCAAAAACGTGAATAACCTACATTCAGTCTCTAATTCTAGAATTCAAAAAATTCACTTTATTGGTATTGGTGGCTCAGGTATGAGTGGCATTGCCGAAGTCTTGCACAACCTTGGATATCAAATATCAGGCTCTGATCTTTATGAAAATAAAGCGACACGTCGACTAGTAAACCTAGGCTGTACCATTAATTATAAACATTCGGCAGATCAAGTTGTCAATGCACAAGCCGTGGTTGTATCTAGCGCTATTAATGACAATAATCCAGAATTAATCAAAGCACATGAACTGAATATTCCAACCGTACCTAGGGCGGAGATGCTGGCTGAAATTATGCGCTTCCGATTTGGTATTGCAGTGGCTGGTACCCATGGAAAAACCACTGTCACTAGTTTAATTACACACATTCTTAATGTTGCCAAACTAGATCCCACTTATATTATTGGTGGCATTTTAAATTCAAGTGGCATTAATGCCAAACTTGGTGAAAGCGACTATTTGATCGCTGAAGCGGATGAATCTGACGCTTCATTCTTGCACTTACAACCCATGCTCAGTGTCATTACCAATATTGACCAAGATCATATGGCCACCTATGACAATGACTATCATAAGCTCACCGATGCCTTTGTAAGTTTCACCTCTAATTTGCCTTTTTATGGCGCTTGCATACTATGTGCAGACGATGCCGGCGTTCAAGACATACTTGGTGATATTCATCGCCCTTTGGTCACTTATGGGTTTAATGAAGGGTCTAATGTACGAGCTACGAACATCACTCAACAAAATCGACAAATGCATTTTGATGTTGCCTGTGAAAAATATGATCAAGCATTCTGTGTTGAGTTAAATCTTATTGGTAAACACAACATTTTAAATACCTTGGCTGCTATTGGGGTGGCTTGTGAGTTAGACATTAGTGTTGATATTATTCAAAGTGCGTTAAAGACTTTTTCTGGTGTTGCAAGACGGCTTGATTATCACGGCACACTAAATATAGCCGAGCAATCAATAACCTTGTTTGATGACTACGGTCATCACCCTAATGAAATCAATGCAGTTTTCGAAAGCTTGAATAGCACCTATCAAGATCGACGCTTGGTGGTTATCTTTCAACCACATCGTTACTCGCGTACGAGAGACTTATTCGATGATTTTGCTCGCGCTCTATCCAAAGCAGACACCCTTATTCTATTAGACATCTACCCTGCTAGCGAACAACCAATAGCTCGTATTAATTCTGGCACATTAGCAGATGCAATCCGTCAACGCTCATCACTCGATCCAATCGTTATCAAAAATACTAATGAAGTTTTAAAAATACTGCCTAATGTCATTCAAAATAACGATGTTGTTTTAACCTTAGGTGCTGGTGATATTCATGACTTGTCTGCTTTACTCATACAGGAATATGCTGGATCATAACCAGCCGATGGGTAAATACTGCTCGTTTCGAACAGGCGGTGTAGCTCAAGATTTTTTTACGCCTGAAACTTTAAATGACCTATCTAAATTTTTAAAAAACAATCAAAAGCCTGTTTTAATGCTGGGCTTGGGTAGTAACTTATTGGTGCGTGATCAAGGGTTTAACGGGGTTGTTATTAAACTCAAGCACTTTAACCAATTAGAAATTAACGATCGCATTATTACTACTGGCGCAGGCACAACACTAGCAAAAATTTCTCGACTTTGCGAATCTCAGGGATTAAATGGTGCTGAATTTTTAAGTGCCATCCCTGGTAATGTTGGGGGCGCATTGGCAATGAATGCAGGTGCATTTGGTAGTGAAATTTGGCAATTCGTTAGCTCTGTTACCACTATCAACACTCAAGGTATGGTGTTTGAAAGAATCCCCATAGATTT
>QOAH01000135.1 GCA_003978185.1 Candidatus Thioglobus sp. | reverse complement strand
AATAAGTTTAAACCAGGCTGTGCTTTTGATATTTTTACCTGTAAAGCTTTGGTTTTAAAAGCACCAATAGCGCTAATACCTTGATGGGTATGGATCATAACTGCGCCATCACCTCATCTGAAATATCGGCATTGTGATATACCTCTTGCGTATCGTCCAGATCTTCTAATCGATCAATCAGTTTCATGAATTTTTCTGCATCACCTAGGTTGAGCTCAACGCGAGTGGCGGGCTCCATAGTTACTTCGGCATGGCTTGCTTCAAGTCCTACATCAGACAGTGCGTCTTTCACCATAAAAAAGTCTTCAGGGGTGGTAATCACATCAATTGAACCATCCTCATTAGTAATCACATCTTCTGCACCAGCATCTAGTGCTGCTTCCATAATTTGGTCTTCATCGCCTGAGGAAAAACTAATAAAACCTTGCTTGTTAAACAGGTAAGCCACTGAGCCATCTGTGCCTAAGTTGCCACCATGTTTAGTGAATGCGTGACGTACATCGGCCACCGTACGGTTGCGATTATCCGTTAAGGTGTCAACCATAATCGCAGTACCCCCTAAGCCGTAGCCTTCATAGCGTACTTCATCATAGTTCTCACCTTCTAGGTCACCACTACCACGCTTAACTGCATTTTCAATGGTGTCGCGTTTCATGTTGGCAGCTAAGGCTTTGTCAATCACCATACGCAGCCCAGGATTATTTTCGATAACACCGCCACCCGCTTTAGCAGCGATCACAATCTCTTTAATAAGTTTAGTAAATACCTTGCCTCGCTTGGCATCTTGCGCACCTTTTCGATGTTGAATATTATGCCATTTAGAATGTCCTGCCATGTTCGATGTCTCCGAGAATATGAGTAATTGAGATTTTACCTTTTATGCAGTAAAGTCGAGTAATTTTTGTATGGATTCCTTTGCTTTTTTAGCAATATCTGAATTAATGAGTATTTCATTTTTTCCAGTTCTTAAAGTATCTAAGCAATTATCCAAAGTGTTCATCGCCATCCATTCACAATGGGCGCAAGATTCACAGTCTGCACCTTCGCCCATCGTAGGGGCTTCAATCAGTTTTTTGTGTGGCGCAACTTCGTGCATTTTGTGAAAAATGCCATTATCAGTGGCAATGATAAAGCTAGATTCGTCTCTGTCTTTAACTGCATTAATCAGTGCGGTGGTGGAGCCAACTACATCAGCTAAGTCGACTACCGCTTGAGGAGATTCTGGGTGAACTAAGACAGCTGCTTCAGGGTGTTTTTCTTTGAGCACTGCTAATGCATCCGCTTTAAAGCGCTCATGCACCACGCAAGCCCCTTGCCATAAAATCATGTCAGCGCCTGTCTGTGTTTGTACGTAATGACCTAAGTGCTTATCGGGTGCCCATAAGATTTTCCTACCTTGCTCATGTAGGTGCTTGGCAACTGTCAGTGCGCTACCCGAGGTAACCACCCAATCAGCACGCGCCTTAACCTCGGCCGAAGTATTGGCGTAAACCACGACTGTGCGCTCAGGGTGTTGGTCGCAAAATTTGGAAAATTCATCAATAGGGCAGTCTAAATCTAGCGAACAAGTTGCCCCTTCATCGAGCACCAGTACAGTTTTTTCGGGGGAGAGGATTTTAGCTGTTTCACCCATAAATTTAACGCCAGCAACGATAATGGTATTTGCATTGCAATTTTGTCCGAAGCGTGCCATCTCTAATGAGTCAGAAACAAGGCCACCACTTTCTTCCGCCAGAGTTTGTAAATCACCACTGACATAGTAATGTGCAACTAGCACAGCATTACGAGCCTTGAGTTCGGCCTTTATTTGATCTTGAATCGACACGTTGTTTTGTTTAGTCTTTTTCTGGCAGGCTTACTTTAACACTTAACTCTCTTAATACTTTTCTTGGTACGCTAGCAGGTGCATCGGTTAACAAACAAGCAGCAGTTTGAGTTTTAGGGAAGGCAATCACTTCACGAATCGAATCTGAACCGGTCATGATCATCACTAAACGATCTAAACCAAAAGCCATACCGCCATGAGGAGGGCAACCATATTCAAGTGCATCGAGCAAGAAGCCAAACTTATCCTTAGCTTCATCGTCAGAAATACCCAATAGCTTTAATACCGTTTTCTGCATTTCAACTTGGTGAATACGGATAGAGCCACCACCCACCTCAGAGCCGTTAATAACTAAGTCGTAAGCGCGAGAAAGCGCAGTATCAGCAGTTTTTTCTAATGTTTTAGCATCGACACTTGGTGCGGTAAATGGATGGTGAATTGCACTTAAAGAGCCGTCATCATTAGCATCAAACATTGGGAAATCTACCACCCAAATTGGCGCCCATTCAGATTCAAATAAATCTAGATCTTTAGCTAATTGTTCGCGTAAGTTACCTAACGCTTCATTCACAATTTTAGTTTTATCAGCGCCAAAGAAAATAATATCACCCGTTTGTGCGCCAGTCATCTCAATCACTTTGGCGGTTACATCGTCGCCTAAGAATTTTAAAATTGGTGAAGCAGGGCCGTCTTCATTCAGTTTGATATAAGCCAAACCTTTGGCGCCATAAATACTGACGTATTTGGTGTATTTATCAATCTTCTTACGGCTGATAGTTGCACCACCCGGTACGCGCAGTGCGGCAACTCGAGAGTCGTCGTTACTTGCAGGGCCTGAGAACACTTTAAAATCAACACCTTGCATCAGCTCATCCATATCAGTAATTTGCATTGGAATACGCATATCTGGGCGGTCAACACCGTACAAATTCATAGCATCTGCATAAGTAATGGTTGGGAATTCATCAGGTAAATCAACATCAATGACAGACTTAAACAT
>QOAH01000003.1 GCA_003978185.1 Candidatus Thioglobus sp. | reverse complement strand
AAAAACAACAAGGCTACTATTGGTGGCACTTCAGGGAAACGTAATTTTGGTCGTGGAAAATTTTCTAAAGGTGGCAAAAATGATAGACGCGGTGGCAGAGACTCTCGTGGTGGTGATAGAAAAGGCGGCGGTGACCGCAATAGAAAGCCAAAATTCTCACGCTCAAAGCCTAAAAACAAATAGTCAAATTTATTTATTACGGTGATTGCTAAAGTAAGGTAAAATAGCACACGCTGGTAAAGAATACGGCTGCTATTTATATTTTGTTGTTTGAACTTTTTCAAGTTTCTCTAAGTTATAAAAGTGGTATGTTTTTTCGGTAATTTTTTAACTTATAGGAGACATGATGTCTACAACAGGAAAGGTCAAATGGTTTGACGCAAAAAAAGGTTTTGGTTTTATTGAGCAAGAAAGTGGTGACGATGTATTCGTTCACTTCCGCGCTATTCAAGGTGATGGTTACAAATCACTAGAAGAAGGTCAAGAAGTAGAATTTGATTTAGAAGATGGTGCTAAAGGTCCTCAAGCGGCTAACGTACATCCTCAGTAACTTTACAGTTATTTGAATTCAAAAACCCGGTTTAATCGCTGGGTTTTTTATTGCCTAAAATTCGTTAAAATAAGCTTATGAAAACATTCTACTGGTACGACTACGAGACTTTTGGCATTAGTCCAAAAATTGATCGAATTTCACAATTTGCAGGTATTCGTACAGATGAAAACCTCAACATATTAGATGAGCACATGTTTTACTGTAAACCAACGCATGATTGCTTGCCTGCACCAGAAGCATGCTCCATCACCAGTATTAGCCCACAACTATGTGAACAAAAAGGCATGATTGAACATGCGTTTATTCAAAAAATACACACTGAATTTTCCACGCCAAACACTTGTATTGTTGGCTATAACTCAATTCGATTTGATGATGAGTTTACTCGTCACACCTTGTACCGTAACTTTATTGACCCTTATGCTTGGCATTGGAAAAATGGCAACACGCGTTGGGATATTCTGGACGTGGTGCGCCTATGCTATGCATTGAAAAAAGAGGCAAGCCTTAAATGGGTATATGATGAAAATGGCAAGCCAGTTTTTAAACTTGACCAATTGTCCTTGGCGAACGGCATTGAACACGCCAATGCGCATGATGCACTTGCTGATGTGCGAGCCACCATTGCGATTGCCAAAATTATTAAAGACACACAGCCACAATTGTTTGACTATGCCTTTAGTTTGCGTGAAAAGAAAACAGTCGAAAGCAAAATTCAATTATTTGAGCCAATGTTGCATACCTCTGGCATGTACCCTGCCACACTATCTTGCACACGTTTAGCAGTTGCACTAGCTTACCACCCAGAATACAACGACCGGGCCATTGTATTTAACCTAGATCAAGACCCGTCAATGCTTCTAGAAATGGATATTGAAGAATTAAAAACCCTAATGTTTACCAAGCAGTCTGAATTACCAGAGGGGGTTAAGCGACTAGAAATCAAAGATTTGATTTTTAACAAAAGTCCGATGTTTGTGCCTAATATTTATAAACTTGACCCAAAAGTTATAGCGCAACTACAAATCGATATGGATGGTTGTCTTCAGCGCCTATCATTTATTAAAGACAATCAAAATGCTATTAGTAAAGTAGTGCAAGCACTGTATATGAATGATCAAGAACGCACTAAATCAGCTGATGTTGATCAGGCACTTTATGATGGTTTTATGGATAATAGTGACAAACGCATTGGTGACCAATTGCAAACACTTAGCGCAGATGAATTAAAAGATTTTCACCCCAAGTTCAAAGATCAAAAACTTAACACTCTGTTAATGCATTTTAAAGCCAGGAACTACCCTGAAACACTGAGTGAAGATGAGACTGAGGACTGGTTTGAAACCGTGCAAGGCAGAGTGCAAGCCGGTGAAAATGGTTATTTAAACATCGATGAATACTTTCAGCGCATTAATGCCCTACGTGAACAACACCCAAATAAAGAAAAACTTTGGCAACAACTCGAAGTTTATGGAGAATCCTTCTTTTGATAAGATTAGCTCGTTTTGCTATTGATTTAATTATCTGATATAATCTTCGTCCATTGAGAAAACAATAAAAGAGAAGAATGAACGCAGAAACTCGCTTTGAAATGTTTAGAAGGTTATTGGAAAAGATCCCTAACCCAACGACAGAGTTAAACTATTCCACGCCATTTGAACTATTGGTTGCCGTTACCTTATCAGCGCAAGCAACGGACAAAAGTGTCAACAAGGTCACGAATAAGTTATTCCCAATCGCCAACACACCTGAGACAATTTTTGAACTCGGTGAAGACACATTACGCGATACCATTAAAACCATCGGTTTGTTCAATTCAAAAGCCAAGCACATTATTCAAGCTTGTAAAATTCTGATTGAAAAATATGATTCTGCTGTTCCAGAAACCCGTAAAGAATTAGAAGCCCTACCAGGTGTTGGTCGTAAAACAGCCAACGTGGTGCTTAATACCGCTTTTGGCCATCCGACAATCGCAGTGGATACTCACATCTACCGTGTTGCTAACCGCACAGCAATTGCTAGCGGTAAAACTGTATTAGAAGTTGAAAAGAAGCTGGTTAAATTTATCCCTGATGAATTTAGAGTGCCTGCACACCACCTAATGATTCTTCATGGTCGCTATACTTGTAAGGCGCGTTCGCCATTATGTACTGATTGTATCTTGTTAGATCTTTGTGAATACGAAGAAAAAAATCTATAGCCACTTAGCTTTATAATAGAGCCTATGCTCTACACCCAAGATAGAACTCAACAACGTCAATTCCTTGCCAATGCTTGGCAAAAATT
>QOAH01000096.1 GCA_003978185.1 Candidatus Thioglobus sp. | reverse complement strand
AGGAAAGAGTAAAGAAAGTTGTAGCTGAGCAATTAGACGTAAGTGGTGACATTGACAACAATGCTTCTTTTATTGACGATTTAGGCGCAGATTCTTTAGACACTGTTGAGTTAGTAATGTCTCTTGAAGAAGAGTTTGACTGTGAGATCCCTGATGATCAAGCAGAAAATATTACAACTGTTCAGCAAGCGATCGATTACGTTAACAATAATTTGTAATTTCCGTTTAGTGATATAAACGAACAAGGCGCTTTCTTCTTTGAATTAAGCGCCTTTTTTATCTTAATTAAGAAATAACTATGAGTAAAAGAAGAGTTGTCATTACCGGTATGGGCATCGTTTCACCGGTTGGAAACAGTGTTGAAGAATCTTGGTCAAATATTCTTACGGGCAAGTCTGGCATCAACTTACTTACCAACCTTGAAACCGAAGGTCAGGCTGTTAAATTTGGTGGCTCAGTTAAAAATTTCGAAATTACCGATTACCTTAAACCCAAAGATGCTAAAAAAATGGATACCTTTATCCATTATGGCATGGCGGCTGGTATTCAAGCAATTGAAGACTCTGGCATTGAAGTTACTGAAGAAAATGCTGAACGTATCGGTGTTGCTATTGGTGCCGGTATTGGTGGCTTAGGCACAATTGAACGCACAGCTGATCTTTTTAGAGAAAAAGGCGCTAAGCGCATTTCCCCCTTCTTCGTACCCTCTTCTATCATTAATATGATTTCGGGTAACCTGTCGATAAAATATGGCCTTAAAGGCCCTAATTTCGCTATTGTGACTGCTTGTACAACCGGTACACACAATATTGGTGACGCCTCACGTTTAATTGAATACGGCGATGCCGATGTCATGGTTGCCGGTGGTGCAGAGATGTCAACCACCAATTGTGGTTTGGGTGGCTTTGCTGCTGCTCGCGCACTTTCTACTCGTAATGACGACCCATCAACAGCCTCCCGCCCTTGGGATAAAGATCGAGATGGCTTTGTGCTTGGTGATGGCGCTGGCGTGGTTGTGCTTGAAGAGTATGAGCATGCTAAAGCTCGTGGCGCAAAAATCTACGCTGAAGTTTTAGGTTATGGCATGAGTGGTGATGCTTATCACATGACCCTACCTTCTAAAGGTGGCGAAGGTGCAGCACGCTGTATGAAAAATGCAATGCGCAATGCGGGTGTAAATGCTGACCAAATTGACTATATCAATGCCCACGGTACTTCAACACCAGCAGGTGATCAAGCAGAAACAGATGCAGCAAAATTAGCCTTAGGTGATCACGCTTATAACATTGTAATGAGCTCCACCAAATCAATGACAGGACACCTACTTGGTGCAGCTGGCGGTATTGAGGCAATATTTACCGCACTAGCTTTACGAGACCAGATAGCACCGCCAACAATTAATATCATCAATCAAGACCCTGATTGTGATTTAGACTATGCCGCTAACGAAGCTCGAGAAATGAAAATGGATTATGCTATTTCTAATTCATTTGGATTTGGCGGTACCAATGGTACGATCTTATTGTCTAAGATCTAAACTTACCTTTCTATAGTTAAATCAACGCCTTTAATCCTATCGGCGTCACTAACTAGCTCACTACCAAAGTCATAAATTTTTACTGCACCATTTTGTACACTACTCATTGCTGCTTCTTTATTAACCACTAAAGACCAGCTCTGATCCGTTGATTTGAACTGGATCGCACCACCAATCAAAGCTAGAACCACCACCACGCTTAGTATAAATTTAATCATCACAACCTCCTATAAAATATAGATAGATTTTACCAATAGCTATCTATATTCGTCTTGTTTATTTACAAAAAAAAGGCCCGCGTTAAGCGGGCCTTTTAATGTTATTACTTGAATGTGTTACTGAGTTAGTGGATTAATCTCCGGCTCATTAACCCATGCAGGCTTCTTCAAGTAGTTAGGCAATATGTCATTCGCAGGAATGGCGCCTAAAGGCTTGATGTATTTTGTAGAAATATTATGTGTAACTACTTCATCACGTCTAAAGTTCTTTGCACCAGCTTGCTGATCCATCGCACTAAATAATTCAAGTGAATCTACTGACTCTACACCAATTAGCTTCATATCTGCTTTAGCTGAGTGACAAGTTACACAGAATTTCTGCAAGTTTTCACCATAACTACCCGTATCTACACGTAAGTACATAAAGTTAGGGTTTGATGGATGTGGTTCGTGACAACTAACACAATCTAACTTACCTTCATTAAGTAAATTATCAGGTACATCTGCAACTCTTGGATTTGGAATAATACCAATTGGATGGGTAGTATGTAAGTGAATTGGTCTAATACCAGCACCACCTAATTCTTGTGTTTCGTGACAACCTAAACATTTAGCTGCAACCAAGCCCTCTAATGATTCACCATTGATCGGGTTAATCATTGTCGTGTTTTTTACCGCAAATGCTTTGTCATCTACCGCAAAGTGAACACTGTGACAACCAAGACAGGCTACACCCTCGTGTGGCCCTTGTGCTAGCGTATTAGTTACTAGTATTCCACTAATAAATAATGCTGATGTTAAAGCCATAAATAGGCCTTTTATTTTGTTCATATTACTCTCTCCTCGTTTAATTTAATTCTTGAACTAACAGAGTTAATTTTAGCAGGAAATACAATGTTTAATGTATTTAATTTGTAAATTTCCAACAATTTTAATTTAAATACCACAATTGTCTATTTTATTCGACTTAAGTAGTGCAGCAACACTTGGAGCCTTGCCTCGAAATTCGATATATTGATCCATAAAATCCAGACTTCCGCCAACTTCTAGGATATAGTGCATAAAATCTAGGGAGGCTTTGGAGCCGATACCGC
>QOAH01000077.1 GCA_003978185.1 Candidatus Thioglobus sp. | reverse complement strand
CGCCATGGCATAAGCTGTTTCAAAGAAGACTCTAATTTCTCCTTGTTAATATTTTGTGAATTGATTTTTAGATAAGGTGTGGCGTATTGAACACTTCCTTGTGGCTGATCATTAATGGACTCAATTGCCTTTTCCCATCTAGGAATATTGCCATTATTGACAGAGAATGCTTGGCGTGATGTATCAAAAAGTTGCACGCGTAGTGGTGATAATTTTGATTCGGAGCATTGTTTTAAAAAATCGTCAAGTATAAACATTTACAGTAAAAAAATAACTAGCTATAATAAACAAACAAAATTAAATTTTAACCTTTTTGGAGATATAAATAATGATGAAAAACATTTTGAGTATTATGGCGGTATTTTCTTTGACAACCAATGTAATGGCAGGCGGCGATGATCGTGATATGGGCCCTGTAGAATCATTTGATTCATTGGCGCCAGTGGCAGAACAGATTGTTGTAGGTGATCAAAATGCCAATACAATGACCTTAACTAACCCTGCCGATGCAGTTATCGGAACAACAACTTCTGGCTCGGTAATCACTACTGCGGCGCATGACAAATGTAAGGCAACTCTAGATTTGTCAGAATACAATATTGAAATTTTCAAAGAAGCCTTAATGGGTGATTATTTATATAATATTGGACCAGTTGATACATTAGGCACCTCGTTTTCTGATGGTCGATGGGCGGGTTATTTTTCTTGCGTTGAGTCATATGGAAAGTAAATAAAAATAAAGCAATAAAAAAGCCCGCGATGCGGGCTTTTTTATTAACTATTGAAATCTATAGTTAGATTTCAAGCAATGAGTTTTCTTTGTGGTTTAACTTGTCATCAATTGACTTGACATGATCATCAGTGATTTTTTGAATGTTGTCTTCCGCTTTGCGTGCCTCATCTTCTGAAATCTCTTTTTCTTTTAACAACTCTTTACAGTCAGAATTTGCATCACGTCGAATATTACGAATAGCCACTTTGGCCTGTTCGGCTTCATCTTTAACCACACGCACTAATTCTCGACGACGCTCTTCTGTCAGTGGTGGTAGGGGGATGCGAATTACCTGGCCCATGGATTGAGGGTTGAGCCCTAAGTCGGAAGTCATAATGGCCTTTTCAACGGGTGCACACATATCTTTTTCCCAAACTGAGACTTTAAGGGTGTGTGAATCCTCAGCAACAATATTACCTACTTGAGATAATGGCACCATTGAGCCGTAGTATTCTACTTGTACTTGCTCTAATAAAGAGGGGTGCGCTCGACCTGCTCTAATTTTACTAAAGTTGTTCTCAAGCGAGTCCAAACTTTTATCCATGCGCTCTTTAGCATCTTGTTGAATTTCAGTTAACATATTAGCTCCTTACGATGGTTCCCAAAGATTCACCTTTGAGGATTTTAGAAAGTGTTTCTGGATCTTCAAGCATGCTAAAGACGCAGATTTCGATATTATGCTCACGACACAAAGCAAATGCAGCTGTATCCATAATTTTTAAGTTTTTCTCAATTGCTTCATTAAAACTGAGCGTTTGGTAACGGGTTGCATCTGGGTTTTTCATTGGATCGTCGGTATAAACACCATCTACTTTAGTAGCTTTAAAGACAATATCGGCACCAATTTCAATGCCTCGCAGCACAGCACCTGTATCAGTCGTAAAGCATGGACTGCCTGTGCCTGCCGAGAAGATGACAACTTTGCCTTCACTGAGCGCTTGTTTGGCTTTATTATGATCAACCGGATCACAAACGCCACCCCCAATAGGGAAGCCAGACATTACCATAGCATCGATATTGGATCGGCGACAAGCATCTGAAATTGCTAGTGCGTTTATGACTGTAGCCAGCATACCCATATGGTCGCCGGTTACACGGTTCATGCCAGCCTCGGCTAGTGCTGCACCTCTAAAAATATTACCACCGCCAACAACAATACCCACCTCGACTTTTTGATCAAGTGCAGATTGGATGATGTTGACAACTTTACTAAGTGTGTCTGGATCGACAGTATTCTCGGCGCTGGCTAAAGCCTCACCACTGAGTTTTAACAAGATACGTTTATATTTGCTCATTCTTAACAAGGTCGTTAAATTATTTATGATTTTACATTGCGTGACCGTTATAATGAACCCTTTGTCCGACATATTTTTAAAGCATTAGAATGGATCAGATTAGTATTCGTGGCGCCAGAGTCCACAACCTAAAAAATATTGATATTGATATTCCGCGGAATAAACTGGTTGTGATTACCGGGCTGTCTGGTTCGGGTAAATCATCACTAGCCTTTGATACGATTTATGCTGAAGGGCAACGTCGTTACGTTGAGTCTTTATCGGCTTATGCGCGTCAATTTCTATCCTTAATGGAAAAGCCTGATGTAGATCATATTGAGGGTTTATCTCCTGCCATTTCTATTGAACAAAAGGCTACTTCGCATAATCCGCGTTCAACCGTTGGCACCATTACTGAAATCTATGATTATTTAAGATTGTTATTCGCTCGTGCTGGACTACCAAAATGTCCGGAACATAAAATTGACCTGGTTTCGCAAACTATCTCGCAGATGGTAGATAGTATTATGATATTGCCTGAAGGTGAGAAGATTATGTTGCTTGCGCCTGTGGTGCAAAATCGCAAAGGTAGTCATACAAAAATGCTAGATGAGTTATCTCACCAGGGTTTTTTACGCGCACGTGTGGATGGGAAGATTGTGTATTTAGACGACATGACTGAGCTTGATGGCAAGACACATCACACCATTGAAATTGTCGTTGATCGCCTCAAGGTTAGAAAAGATATCACTTCTCGCTTGTCTGAATCTTTAGAAACAGCGCTTAATTTAAGTGCTGGTTTGGTACGT
>QOAH01000034.1 GCA_003978185.1 Candidatus Thioglobus sp. | reverse complement strand
GCCTATAAGGTGTTTTTCCCTGCAGTAGGCTAGTGAAAAAAAGTTTACTGATTGTTTTTCTCTCAACTCTGTTGAGTGGGTGTTTTTCAACGCCGGCAGTTGAGGTTAGTAATATTTGTAATTTGATGGACGAAGAGGTTAGTTGGTATCGTTCAGTTAAGGCTAGTGAGAAAAAATATGGCTCCCCAATGCATATACAATTAGCCATTATGTATCAAGAATCTCGCTTTGCTTCTGATGCAAAACCACCGAGAGAAAAACTCTTTGGGGTGATACCTTGGTTAAGATCAACAACAGCCTATGGCTTTGCGCAAGTTAAAGATGAGACCTGGGACTGGTATCAATTAAAAACCGGTAATAAGAGTGCGGATCGTGATGATTTTGACGATGCGGCAGATTTTGTTGGTTGGTATATTGATCGATCAGAGGCGTTATCTGGTATTAAGAAAACAGATGCCTACCATCAATACTTAGCGTATCACGAAGGTCACAATGGCTTTAATAAGAAGACTTATGAAGCCAAGCCATGGCTGACAAGTGTTGCTAGAGGTGTTGCTAGTAATGCACGAAAATACAGACAACAGCTTGACCAGTGCCGATCAGAATTAGATAGAAACAGTATTTGGAGGTTGTTCTAATGTGGGTTAAAGTTTTGGAATCAGCACCCAAAGAAGGCACAATGGTGGAAATTACTGTTAAAGGCAGAGATTTATTTGTGACCATGAATGAAGGTCGCTTATATTGCGCAGAAAATCGTTGCCCACACGAAGACATTAAGCTTACATTGGGTTGTTTAAAAGGTAACCGAGTTAAATGCTCATTACATGGTTATAGTTTTGATTTAGAAACGGGTGATAGCTTAGAAGAAGATGTTGACAATATGTTGACTTATCCGATTAGAGAAGAAAATAACGAAATTTATATAGAGGTTTGATTATGGACTCAAAAGCATTAATGCATTCAATTATTCAGCGTGTGGCAACTGGCCCTGATCTAAGTAAGGATATTGATTTTGAAGAGGCTAAGGCGGGCATGCAAGGGGTGCTCAGAGGTGAGATTGACGATGTGCAATCGGCTATTTTTCTAATTGCACTGCGTATGAAGCGTGAGACCATGGAAGAAAACGAAGGTATCTTAGCGGCGATTTTAGCTGAGAGTGATAAGCAGACTGTCAACGTTGAGCATTTGGTAGATTTGGGTGATCCTTATAGTGGTTATAATCGCTCTATCCCTATTTCATCATTTTTACCACCCTTATTGGCCGAGTTAGGTTTGCCGACAGTCATTCATGGTGTGGATAGTGTTTCTCCTAAATTTGGCTTAACGCATCGTCATATTAGTGAAGCATTGGGTTTAACGGTTGATCATTCAACAGCTGAAGCTAAGCAAAGATTAGAAAATCCAGCAATTGGCTGGACATACATTGACCAAGCAAGTTATTGTAAAGGCTTGCATGATTTGGTGTCATTGCGTGGTTTGATCGTTAAGCGTACTGTTATCAATACCGTAGAGACACTGATTGGACCGCTTAGGGGTAAAGCCACACATTCTATCTTGGGTTATGTACATAAACCTTATCCACCTATTTATGCGCACTTAGTTAAAACCTCTGGCATGGATAGTGCTTTATTAGTGCGTGGTGTTGAAGGTGGTGTGATTCCATCATTACGTCAAAAAGGCTTGATGGTATCTTACGAAGGTACCGATGAGAAAGGTCGCGTGGATATTGATCCAAAATCATTGGGTATTGAACAAGATATGCGTGCCATTTCATTCCCGGGTGAATTAGATGTGCACCAAAATATTTCTGAGTTAGCAGACTACACGGTTAAGTTAGGTAAGGCAGCACTTGCAGGTGAGAAAGGCATGTTTTATGATGGGCTTGTTTTATCAGCCAGCTTGGTGCTTTGGCATACCAAAAAATCCAAATCATTAGTGGACGCATCACAGATGGTTAGAGAGGTTTTAGATTCTGGAAAAACACTCTCTCGTCTAATATAGCTCAGCTATAAAAAAATATGGTATGCTAACCCTAAGACCAACATTCTTAGGGGAATATGAAAGCATCTGATTTGTTTGTAAAGGCGCTAGAAAATGAAGGCGTTGAATACATATTTGGCATCCCGGGCGAAGAAAATCTAGACCTTCTTGATTCAATTAGAAATTCATCTATTAAATTCATCCTTACTCGTCACGAGCAAGCCGCAGCGTTTATGGCGGCCACTTATGGACGTTTAACCGGTAGAGCAGGTGTATGCTTGTCAACATTAGGTCCTGGTGCGACCAACTTAGTAACCGCTATCGCTTACGCACAACTTGGCGCTATGCCGATGGTGGTGATTACAGGTCAAAAACCAATCAAAGCCGGTTTACAGGGTAAATTTCAAATTCTTGATATTGTTGCCATGATGCGGCCTTTGGTTAAAGACACTGATCAAATTGTGTACGGGCGACAAATTCCTGCTTTGGTTCGTGGCGCATTCCGTATTGCAGAAGAAGAGCGACCGGGTGCAGTGCATTTGGAATTACCTGAAGATATTGCCAGAGAAGAAGTAGAAAATGAACGCGTTTTCCCAAGACAAACCATTCATCGATTATTTGCCACTGATAGAGCAATTGCGAATGCAACTAAGGTGATTGAATCCGCAAAGAGACCGCTATTGTTAGTGGGTGCAGGTGCTAATAGAAAGCATATTAGACAGCCACTGTCTGATTTTGTAAATAAGACAGGTATCTTATTTTTTAACACGCAAATGGGTAAAGGTGTTTTGAGTGGTGCTATTGATAACTTTATAGGCACAGCAGCATTTTCATCAAAAGACTACGTACATGAAGCGATTAAAAAAGCTGATTTAATTATTAATGTG
>QOAH01000127.1 GCA_003978185.1 Candidatus Thioglobus sp. | reverse complement strand
TCACTAGCAACCAATTCTCTTGTCGCAGTTTTGGAAAAATCACTTAAATGGCTAATATCGCTAAGCTTATCATCATTTAATGCAAGATTATCTTTAACAAAAGCAGGATGGTTTTGATACATTATCCCTGGTTTAATTTGCAAAATATAACGTGAAAAAGCCGCAGACTGTCGATCAATAGCCAAGATCTCATCACCTGCATTATTGTAATAATGTACTTTTGGCATATGTGCCAACACACCAGGTATTAATGTATAAGGTCTTTTCAAGTAATGATATTGCAGGGGTGTCTCATACACAGACTGAATAAAAGTCCACTCATTTGAAGAATACGAACGCGCTGGATCTAAATGTTTTGGACGTGCAGAAAAAGAGCTATAAAGCGTATTGTCTAGTCTTTGTGTATCGAGATACGGATTGTTCCAAGGCTCAGTACAGGCGCCTAATAGAGGTAAAACAACCCATATCAAAAGCTTTATATGTTTATAATTCAACATCGTATCAATTATAAATACTTAAGGAGTCTTATGGGTTTTTTAACAGGGAAAAGAGCACTAATTGTTGGTGTTGCATCTAATCGTTCTATTGCATGGGGTATTGCTGAATCTATGGCCAAACAAGGCTGTGAAATTGCATTGACTTACCAAAATGAAAAATTGAAAAAACGGGTTGACAAATGCGCCATAGTTTGTAATTCTAATATTGTTATTCCTTGTGATGTTGGCACCGATGAGAGTATCGATGCCGCCTTTGCAGAGCTTAAAAATCATTGGGATAACTTTGATATTATAGTACACTCAGTTGCCTTTGCTCCGCGTGAAGCACTAGATGGTAATTATATTGAAGCCACTACACGTGAAAATTTTGCCACAGCACATGATATTAGCTCTTACAGTTTTACTGCTTTAGCTAAAAGTGCAAGCTCAATGCTCAATGATAATGGCGCTTTATTAACAGTAAGCTACTTAGGCGCTATTCGCGCTATCCCTAATTACAATGTCATGGGTGTTGCCAAAGCTTCACTAGAGGCTAATGTACGCTATATGGCAGCTGCAATGGGCCCTGAAAAAGGTATTCGTGTTAATGCTGTATCAGCTGGTCCAATTAAAACCTTAGCAGCCAGTGGTATTAAAGACTTTGGTAAATTATTAGATTATGCCGCTGACAGTTCTGCGCTTAAGCGCAATGTCACTACAGAAGAGGTGGGTAACGCTGCTGCCTTCTTATGTTCAGACTTGGCATCGGGCATTACCGGCGAGGTCACTTACATTGATTCAGGTTATAACTTTTATGACAAGGGTCCTGATTGATAACCCATAAAGCTTATCCAAAAAAAAAGACCTGCTAAATTTGCAGGTCTTTTTTTATTCTAAGCTTGACTAAATTTATAAACGCTCAGTAAAAATTTCTAGATCTGCATTTTTCCTTAAAGTTGTCAAAATACTATTAAACATTGCATCAGATTCAAAGTTTAATAAAGAACGCTCTAAAGCCTTAGCTGATGTGTCATCAGTAGTTTTAACTTTTGATAATGCAATGACAATAGATTGACCCTTGTTTAGACTCTGTGCGCTATAAGTTGTGGCATTGGTTGGCTTAGGCAAAGCAAATACTTGGTTAACAATCGCAACATCTGCTTTGATAGAATCGCGCTTAACCCAGCCTACTTCTTTCCATTTAAGTTGGTTTTTATCCATCAATACTTGGGCTGTTTTATTATCGCCCTTTGTTAATGCGTCTGTAATTTGCTTGGCAACATTATCGATAAAAGTCTTTGATAGTAATGTGGTTAGGTGTGTATTGATCTCACCTTTCACTTCATCAAATAATTTCTGCCTCTCGGCTAATTTGTCCTTAACTCTCAGCACTACAAACCTATCTTTAGATAATTCAATTAGCTCAGAATTTTCACCTTTATTTAGAACTAAATCACTGTAAGCTGCAGACGCAAACTTTGGCTCAAACTCAGTTGAATTTTGAGCAAAAAATTCAGAAGTGTTAAGTTTTAAATTCATTTGATCAGAGGCCTCTTCTAAACTAGCTTCATAAGCTAAGTTAGTCAGTTGTTCAGTTAAATCGTAAAGTGATTTTTGTGCAGCACGTTGTGTGTAAAGCTCAGCCAATTCAACACGTATTTCATCAAAAGGCTTAACGGTGCCTGTTTGAATATTGTTTAATTTAATCACATGATAGCCAAACTCAGTTTTCACTGGTGAACTCACTTCGCCCACCTTCATACTAAACACTTTATCTTCAAATTCAGACATCATTACACCCAAAGTAAAGAAGCCTAAGTCACCACCAGCATCTTTTGAACCTGTATCCAGGGAATGTGTTTCGGCTAATTTAGAAAAATCAGCACCTGAATTTAATTGAGTGGTAATCTGTTCAGCTTGTTGTTTAGACTCAACCAAGATGTGTTGTGCTTGGCGCTCTTCCTCGGTAGTAAAGCGTTCTTTTTCATCCTCATAAAAATTAAACAATTCATCGTCATTAACTTTTATATCTTTGGCAATCTCACTCAATGATAATTCAATAAAATCAACTTTAATTTTTTGCGGCTCGAAAAATGATTTTGTTTGTTTGTCATAATATTCTTCAACACTTTTTATATCGACTTTGACTTTGCCTTTATATTGATCAGCACTTAATTTAATATAGCTAAATTTACGCTGCTGGTTGTTTAACTTACTTAAGTTTTGCAATGCATAAGGCGTTACAAAAGCAGAGTTCAATAAATTATATTTAACTTGGCTTTGAGTTAACTCTGTTGATTTCACTGCTTCATATTGGGTGTCACTATAACCATTCAGCCTCAACATTTGTTTATATTTTTCTAAGGAAAACTTACCATCGATTTTAAAAACATTGTTAGAGTGAATTAATGCCCGCAACTCCCT
>QOAH01000046.1 GCA_003978185.1 Candidatus Thioglobus sp. | reverse complement strand
CAGGCGTATTTATTACCAAAGTTGAATTCTTAAAGCAAAATTCTGAACATTCATTTGCCATCATTGATGGTGCGATGAACGATCTTTTGCGCCCTAGTTTTTATAACGCCTATCATCAGGTTCTACCTGTTGATGAAAATGCTAATGGCATTCAGGCTAGTTGGGATTTAGTTGGGCCGATTTGTGAAACTGGTGATTTCTTAGCTAAAGGTAGAGAATTAAGCTTGTCACAAGGTGATTATTTAGCGCTTATGTCGGCTGGCGCTTATGGCTTCACCATGAGTTCGAATTACAACTCCCGTCCACGAGTGGCCGAGGTAATGGTTTCAGGCAATCAGCATAACTTAGTGCGTGAGCGTGAAACCATCCAAGATCTATTTAACAAGGAATACATAATCAATGAATAAACTAACAAACAATCAGAAGAAATTTTTAAGATCAATGGGCCACACCCTAAAGCCTGTGGTGATGGTAGGACAACACGGTTTGAGCGAATCAGTTTTAGCCGAACTTGAGTCAACTATGAGTAAGCATGAATTGTTAAAGATCAAGATTCGAGTAGATGGAAAAGACGAAAAACAAAAAATGATTGATCAAATTGTAGAAGTATCACGCTCGCATTTGGTTCAGGTGATTGGAAATGTTATGGTGATTTACCGCGCATTTGATGAAGAACCACAGATAATTCTGCCGCGTAAGTAAGATAATACCTCACATGAAAATCGGCATCAGCGCAGCAGAAACTTCAGGTGACTTGCTTGGCGCTAAACTGATTGAATCACTTAAAAAACAAAACTCAGATATTAGTATTGAAGGCTTAGCAGGCGAAAAAATGGTTGCTAGTGGTTGTCAGCAATTGTGGGACCAAAAATTGGTCAATGTTATGGGTTTTACTGAAGTGTTAAAGAAGTTACCTTCTTTGTTACGACTAAGAAAAAATATAATTGCACATTTTTCTACTCAAAAACCAGCTGTGTTTATTGGGGTAGATGCGCCAGATTTTAATTTTGTCATTGAAAAAAAATTAAAATCTCAAGGTATCAAGACAGTGCATTTTATTTCCCCCTCTGTTTGGGCGTGGCGTCAGAGCCGTATCAAAAAAATCAAACAATCTACCGATTTGGTGTTATGTGTTTTTCCATTCGAGGTAGATTTTTATCAAAAAAATCAACAGAAAGCCTTGTTTGTAGGACACCCACTGGCTCAAAGTTTGAGTCCAAGGGAAAATCACGTACCAACTAAAAAAGTTATCTTAATGCCAGGTTCGCGTGAGGGGGAGGTCAAGCGTTTGTTGCCAGAAATGATAGTGGCAGCTAAATTAATGGCTGAGCAAGATCCTGAGTTGACTTTTCATTTGGTATTGGCTAATGATTCTCTGCGTCATTGGGCAGAGCAACAAACACAAGGTTTAAAGGTAACACTTTCATTGGGTGATGCGCACCAGCGTATAGCACAGGCGGATTTAGTCTTAGTGGCTTCAGGCACTGCAACTTTGGAAGTGGCGTTAATTGGTGTGCCCATGGTTGTTGTTTATAAATTATCAGCCGTCAGTTATTTTATTGCTTCGCGCTTATTAAAAAGCCCTTATGCATCCTTACCCAATGTAATTGCCAACAAGTTATTGGTTCCAGAGTTGATCCAAAAGGATGCGAATGGGACGAATATCGCCCAACACGCAATGCAAATCTTAAACAGTGACAACCAAATTTTGGTTGAAGAGTTTAAGGCTATTCATATGCAGTTAAAGCATACTGCTGATGACGAAGCAGCTAAAGCGATATTAGATTTGATTGGCGATGCACAGCAGCCCTCTAGGAGGGTTCATGAGTGATCAAGTATTAAAAATAGTTCAGCAAGCATTGAATGAAGATATTGGATCAGGCGATGTCTCAGCCAGTTTACTGCCTAATATTCAAGTTGAGGCGCATATCATTGCCAGAGAGGCAGCCATTATTTTTGGTATTGACTACGCACAGTATGCATTTTTATTAGTTGATGATTCAATTCAAATCAACTGGCAGATTGCCGATGGTGATCAAGTTGTTGAAAATCAAACCTTGTGTACGCTGAGTGGTTTAGCCAGTGCTATTGTTTCGGCAGAGCGAGTGGCGCTTAATTTTTTACAGACCTTGAGTGCCACTGCCACACAAACACAGTATCTAGTGGCCAAAATTACACACACTAAGGCGCAACTGCTAGACACTCGAAAAACCTTGCCTGGGCTTCGATTAGCACAGAAAGATGCGGTTAAATACGGCGGCGGTGTAAATCATAGAATGGGTTTGTATGATTGTGTCATGCTTAAAGAAAATCATATTGCCGCAGCTGGCTCTATTAAGCACGCAGTACAAGCAGCGGTTAATCAATATCCAGAACTACCCTTGATTGTCGAAGTGGAGAGCTTAGAGCAATTACAACAGGTGCTGGAACTTGATCATATCACTCGAGTATTGTGTGATAATTTTTCAATCAACGATCTGTCTAGCGCTGTTAAATTGGCTAAAGGCAAGTTGCCATTAGAAGCATCCGGCAATATTGATGAGAATAATATTAGTGACGTTGCTGATACAGGCGTTGATTATATTTCTATTGGTAGCATTACAAAAAATATTAATGCGATTGATTTGTCATTAAGGTTTGGCTGAAGCAAAGAAGACTGGCGAAGTTAAATCATCTCTGAGGTTGTATTTAAGCGCCTTACCTTGCTCATCTAAGACACTACCTCCTGCCCCTTGCAATATATATGATCCAGCTGCTGTGTCCCATTCAGAGCAAGGCCCGAATCTTGGGTAATAGTCGTAACAACCCTCAGCGATTTGACAAAATTTTAAAGCACTACCCAATCGACTAAGTTGGTAATCTGATTGTTGTTTTAAATGTTCTTTCAACTGATCATTGAGAA
>QOAH01000104.1 GCA_003978185.1 Candidatus Thioglobus sp. | reverse complement strand
CAGGGCAGACAGATTTAGCTTTCACCGCGCCTGATGATGCAGTCTTAGACAAGTGTGACGTGATCTTCTTTGCAACACCGCACGGTGTTGCGATGGAAACAGCTGGAACCTTTATCAATAAAGGCATTAAAGTGATTGATTTAGGCCCAGACTTCCGTTTGCGTGATAAAAACGAATATGCACAGTGGTATGGTTTGGAAAATTTCCAAGATGATCTACTTGCATCGTCGGTGTATGGGCTTTCTGAAATCAATCGCGAGCAAATTAAAGGAGCGCAATTGATTGGCAACCCAGGCTGCTTCCCGACTACCGTTTTGTTGGCGCTTAAGCCATTGATTGAAAAGAATTTAATCGATTTATCAAATATTGTTGTTGATTCCAAAACGGGTGTGAGTGGTGCGGGTCGTGGTGCAAACCAAGCAATGCTATTATGTGAGGCCAGTGAGTCAGTTAAAGCTTACGGCATCAGTGGCCATCGTCACTACCCAGAAATCAAACAAGAATTAAGTCTATTGGCCGGTGGTAAGCCTATTGGCTTAACTTTCATTCCACACTTGGTGCCAATGATTCGTGGCATGGAATCCACAATATATGTGGACTTATTAGATACTGACGTTGATGTACAATCAACACTTGAAGCCGCTTATAAAGACGAGCATTTTGTGACCGTTCTTAGCGCAGGTATTGTGCCCGAAACGCGCAATGTTAAATCAAGCAATTTCTGTCAAATTGCCGCACAGAAAACAGTAGGTGGTAAGTTAGTGGTGACATCCGTAATTGATAATTTGATTAAAGGTGCAGCAGGACAAGCAATACAAAACATGAACATTATGTTCGATATAGATGAAGGGCTAGGCCTAGAGCAAATCGGCTTACTACCTTAAAGGAGATAAATATGGACACAGCACAAGCTTTAGAAGAAGCTGATATTATTTTTAGCGACTCTGCTGCTAAGAAAGTAGCCGACTTAATTGTTGAAGAAAAAAACGACGAGCTAAAACTACGCGTCTACATTACGGGTGGTGGTTGTTCTGGTTTTTCTTACGGCTTCACTTTTGATGAAAAATACAAAGAAGGTGACTCAACTGTTGACAACAACGGTGTACGCCTTGTGGTTGATCCAATGAGCTACCAATATTTAATTGGTGCAACGGTCGACTATCTTGAAGACTTACAAGGCTCACGCTTTATTATTCATAACCCAAATGCTAAAACTACTTGTGGTTGTGGCTCATCGTTCTCAGTATGATTGAATATGTCCCTGGTTTAGCTGGCGTTCCGGCGACAGAATCTTCTATTTCATCGATTGATGGTGAAAATGGAATTTTGGCTTATCGCGGCTATTCTATTGAGGACTTGGTTAAAAACTCTTCTTTTGAAGAGGCTTCAATGCTGTTATTACACGGCGAATTACCTAACGATCAAGAGCTTGAAGAGTTTAAACATTTATTACAAAGCCATTATCGCGTAAAGTCAAATATCCGTACAATGATGTGGTCATTACCGCCAACAGGTCATCCGATGAATGTGTTGCAAATGGCGGTCGCCTCAATGGCAACCTTCTACCCAGAAGCCAAGGCGGCAACCCCTGACTCTGATGTGACCCAAGTGGCACTCACCCATATTTTGTCAACCACAGCCACCCTGGTTTCTATGTGGGAGAATGTTCGCAATGGTTACGACCCAGTGCCGCCTGATCCATCAATGGGCTATGCGCAAAATTTCTTGCATATGCTTTGCGGTAAAGAGCCCAGCGACGATATTGTTAAGCTGTTTGATGCTTGCTTAATTTTGCACGCTGAACATACCATTAATGCCTCAACTTTTTCAGCCATGGTGACTGCTTCTACACTAACTAATCCGTTTGCTGCAATGTCGGCAGCTGTTGGTACTTTAGCTGGGCCGCTACACGGTGGCGCTAATGAAGACGTGCTCAACATGTTAGACGAGATTGGTGAGGCCAAAAATGCACGTGGCTACATTGAAAATCGCCTGAAAAATAAGCAAGTGATTTGGGGTATGGGACATCGCGAGTATAGTGTCAAAGACCCGCGCGCCACAATTTTGCAAAAAATGATTGAAGAGTATGTCAACAAAACAGGTGTAACCTTGTCTAAGCGCTTCGAAACCGCATTAGAAGTAGAGCGCGTTTGTGAAGAGCTATTGTCCGCTAAAGGCGTCTATCCAAATGTTGACTTCTATTCCGGTATTTTGTATGCAGAAATACTACACTTGCCGACCGACCAGTTCACACCTATTTTTGCGGTTGCCCGCTCAGCGGGTTGGTTAGCGCATTGGAGTGAACAAGTACGCCATAATCGTATTTTCAGACCAACGCAAATCTACACGGGCGTTGATTTTAGAAAATACCCAAGCAAATAACTCATATCAAGCATGGATAAAACAACACATTTTGGCTTTAAAGATGTTTCCACTGATGACAAACAAAGTCTAGTCAGAGGTGTTTTTGACTCAGTAGCTAGCAAGTACGACCTCATGAATGACGTACTTTCCTTTGGCGCACATCGCTTATGGAAGCGCTACACCATTGCCTCAAGCAACGTGAAGGCTGGAGACAAAGTATTGGACATTGCTGGTGGAACTGGTGATCTGGCCATTGAGTTTAGAAAAAAAGTCGGCGATTCTGGGCAGGTTGTTCTAAGTGACATTAACTCTGCCATGCTTAACGAGGGCAGAAAAAATCTAATTAACAACGGTATTTTTGGTGTGGAGTTTGTCCAGCTTAATGCGCAACAAATTCCATTTGCAGACCTTTGATTGTGTTAGTATTGCCTTTGGCCTTCGAAATGTCACTGATAAAGATCAAGCGCTCAAAGAAATGCACCGCATTCTAAAGCCAGGCGGTTGTTTATTAATTTTAGAATTTTCTAAAACTGATTCTGAATTTTTGAAAAAATTCTATGATTTTTATTCATTCAGCGTTATGCCAAAGCTTGGGGGTATGATTGCTGATGACGAAGAATCTTATCAATATTTAGCCGAATCCATTCGCAAGCATCCTGATCAAGAAACACTAAAATCTATGGTGTTGGATGCAGGCTTTGGTTTCTGCGAATATCACAACCTATCGGGCGGTATTGTTGCTTTGCACAAGGGTATCAAGGTTTAAACCTCATGCAACACTTTGTGCTTGAACAAGCCTTAAACCATTTAATCGATCAAGGCAATGCAGATCTAAGTGCACTCAACGGCAAAACAATGTACTTTGCCTTAGAGGACTTGCCACTCAACGTTAACTTTATCTGCACCAATGACCGTATTTTTGTCACCACAGACACAAGTGCTGGCTCTGATGTCGATATCAAGCTCAAATCTAGTGTTTTCTTAGCGTTATTTCAAGGTGAAGACTTAACTGAATTACTTCGACAAGACAAAATCATCATCCATGGCGACGTTAAAACCGCACAATTATTAGTCGACCTGCTTCAACAAATTGACATTGACTTCGAAGAAGTGCTGTCTAAATACACTGGCGATATTGTTGCCCATCAAATAGGAAAACTGGCCAAAAGTTTTAAAGCGTCTGACAACCCGTTAGAAGCTCTCAAAGACGAGCTAACCGCTTTACTCATCACGCCAAAAAAATCTAAACCGTTTAAAAACAAGGGTGCCTAAAACAGATGCGTAACTTGCTCAGATTTTTTGCTATCTCACGTATTTTAATGCGCTATCGATTGGACAGCTTAGTCTTATCCACGCCTTTGTTAAAAAGCTTTAAGCCGCTTTTATATTTAATCCCCTGGCATTATTTTCCAGTAAAGCAATACACTCGTGGTGAACGCATTCGTTTAGCATTAGAAGAGCTAGGGCCAATTTTTATTAAATTTGGGCAAACGCTTTCTACCAGACGAGATTTATTACCAAACGACATTGGCGATGAATTAGCCAAACTGCAAGACAGTTGTCCTGCCTTTGATTCTGCTGAAGCCAAGCGCATGATTGAACAATCTCTAGGTGATAGCACGGAGCGCTTGTTTAAACAATTTGATCAAAAACCACTCGCCTCCGCTTCCATTGCCCAGGTGCACACCGCCATTACGCATGATGGTGACGCTGTTGTGGTTAAAGTAGTGCGCCCCAATATTGACCAAACCATTAAGCGTGATATCGCACTGATGTATGCTTTGGCTAGATTAGTTAGCAAGCATCCAATAAGTGAAAAGGTGCGCCCTCTAGAAATTGTCGCAGAATTTGAAGCTATTATCTTAAATGAGCTAAACATGCTTAATGAGGCTAACAACGCCTCTCAACTACGACAAAATTTTCAAAATTCAAACTTGCTCTATGTGCCAAAAGTGCACTGGGATTTGTGTAGCGAAAACATCCTAACTACTGAGCGCATTTACGGAACACCTGTTGGTAATATCGCCCAACTTAAAGCTGATAATGTCGACCTTAAAAGATTAGCCGAAGAGGGTGTCATTATCTTTTTTACTCAAGTGTTTAAGCACAACTTCTTTCATGCTGATATGCACCCCGGCAACATCTTTATCGGCGCTGATGGCAACTATATTGGTGTTGATTTTGGCATTATGGGCACACTCACCGAAACCGACAAAGACTTTCTTGCCGATATCTTTTTAGCGTTTTTTAATCAAGATTATCGCGGTGTGGCTAGCGCTTACATTGAATCAGGCTGGGCAAGTGCTAGTACTGATGTGGCGGCCTTTGAAAAAGCCATCGGTAGAATCTGCGAACCTATGTTTGAAAAATCTTTAGGTGAAATTTCCTTTGGACAGGTACTGATGGATTTGATGGCTGAGGCGAAAAATTTTGATATCACTGTTCAGCCACAGCTGTTATTATTAGACAAAACTCTGTTGAACATTGAAGGGCTGGGCAGGCAACTTTACCCACAACTAGATTTATGGGCAACGGCAAAGCCTTTTTTAGAAGATTTAGTTAAAGAGAAATACAGTATGAAAAACACATTTGAAAAACTCAAAGAACAAGCGCCACAGCTATTAAAAGACATTCCAGAGTTGCCGGCATTAGCCATTAGCGCCCTAAAGAAACTCGACAAAATGAAAGACCTGTCTAGCCTATACGCCCAACAAACAGATTCAATTGTTAAGCAATTAAAAGACAATGCCAACAAGCAAACATCGGCTATTTTTGCAGGGGCCTTAATCATCCTTTCAGGTGTTTTGGCTACCAATGCTTTATGGCTAGCTAGTAGTATTAGTGCAGTGGTTGGCTTGGTGTTCTGGATCAAGTCTAGATAACGTTTTCTTTAGTCCTATTTTCGGGTAAAATTATCACCTCGATATGTTTGGTCGCAAAGCATATTGTTTATATGACATCCAGTTGGTGGGTGTTTTTTTATTTTTTGGAGAGTCAAAATGAGCATAACAATTA
>QOAH01000075.1 GCA_003978185.1 Candidatus Thioglobus sp. | reverse complement strand
GATAAGGTGCGTTCCATTGAATACTCACTATTTAACGTTAAATAAGCGTTCATTTTACCAATTTTAGGTATAAAAAAAGCACCCAAAGGTGCTTTTTATTAAAACAGTAACAATCTTAGCTGTTTACTGCTTCTTTTAATGCTTTACCTGCTTTAAAAGCTGCCACTTTAGATGCTTTAATTTGGATAGATGCACCTGTTTGTGGGTTACGACCTGTGCGTGCTGCACGATCTCTAACAACAAAAGAACCAAAGCCTGTTAACTGTACGCCGTCACCACTAGCCATAGCGCCAGTAATCGCATCTGTTGTTGCGTTAAGTGCGCGTCCTGCATCTGCTTTAGAAAGGTTTGCTGCTGATGCTATTGCATCAATTAATTCTGACTTGTTCATTTCTTCTCCTCAAAAATATATTAAAAAATACTAAATGCTAAAGGTCTACTACATAAGGAGGTAAGAAATTTAGAACTAAAAATCATTTGTTGCCAACCCCCAACATTCAGCAAACTTAATTATAAGGAAATATTTGAACTATATCAACAAATTACAAAAAAAAATTAGCCTTACTTATTGTTCTCTTTCATAGCTCTTTGCTTGTCTCTTTGCCAATCTTTAGCCTTGATATCTTGACGCTTATCATGGTCTTTTTTTCCTTTAGCCACACCAATTTCAAGCTTAACCCTACCTCTTTTCCAATATAATTTAAGCGGAACAACGGTCGCACCTTTCTGGTTAATTTTGTCTTTAATTCGATTAATTTCTAAACGATTTAATAGTAATTTTCTCGTGCGTGTCGGATCAGGATTGACATGAGTTGATGCATTTGCCATAGGTGTAATATGCGCACCAAATAAAAACAGTTCATTATTTTTCAAAATAACATAACTTTCTTTGATGTGTACTTTGTTATCACGCAGGCTTTTAACTTCCCACCCTTCTAAAGAGACGCCTGCTTCGAGACTTTGTTCGATAAAATAGTCGTGTCGTGCTTTTTTATTAACGACTATCGTATTTGAACTTGATTTAGTTTTTTTGGATTTCTTACCCATAATAGTTACTGATTGATATTACCCATGCATCATATTTCTAAAAGTGCGATTGTGCCCTACTCTTGTGAACAAATGTATCAACTGGTTAATCAAGTCAATGACTATCCTGAATTTCTCAATTGGTGTTCATCCGCCTCTATTTTAAATCAAACTGATGGCAAGATTACCGCTTCGGTGAGTATTAAAAAAAGTGCTTTTAACCAAACTTTTACCACGGTTAACAGCCTAACAACCAATCAACGCATTGACATGAAACTCAAAGATGGGCCTTTTAACCATCTTAGTGGTGCCTGGATATTTAGCGCATTGAGTGATAGTGCTTGCAAAGTCGAGTTAGAATTAGAATTTAACTTTTCTTCTAAGATTGTTGATATGGCTATTGCCCCTATTTTTACCTCTATCGCTAATTCTCAGCTTGATGCTTTTGTCACTCGAGCCAAGCAGATTTATGGCTAATAATATTGTCCTGTTCAACAAGCCTTTTGGCGTATTGTGTCAATTTAGTGGTGAAGACAAAAACCTGTCTCAGCATATTGAAATTAAAAACATCTATCCTGCAGGGCGATTAGACAAAGATTCAGAAGGCCTGGTTGTTCTTACTGATGATGGAAAACTACAACATAAGATTTCACACCCAAAATTCGATAAAGAAAAAACCTATGTTGTACAAGTTGATGGACAAATGACACTAGAGGCCATTGAACAGTTGTGTCGTGGTGTGATGCTTAAAGATGGCCTAACTAAGCCTGCCAAAGCTATAATCATCAATGAGCCTGACTGGATTTGGGGGAGAAACCCTCCGATACGAGTAAGAAAAGACATTCCCACCTCTTGGATCGAGCTAAAAATTACTGAGGGTAAAAATCGACAGGTTCGGCGCATGACAGCACATGTTGGCTTTCCAACGCTCAGGCTTATTCGTACTCAGGTTGGTGATTGGAAACTTGGCGGTATTAATATTGGAAAATATGAACGCCTTTAAATTAGCATTTGATGCATTAATGTGTCACAAAATCACTGACAAAATTAAATTGGTTAACCAACTTCACACGTTAAAAGATCAGTCAGATCTTAATTATCAGGCCAAGCATCCTATCATCTCTGTTAAAACACCGGGTAGGCCAGAAAAACCCAACTTAGTTAGATTTCAGTCTATCCCTAAAAGAGACAAGTCTGACCTCGGATTTATTAAGACTATTCACGCTATTTGTCATATTGAGTTTAACGCTATTAATTTAGCACTGGATGCTGTGTATCGATTTCAAGACATGCCTAATGCTTACTACCAAGACTGGATTAAGGTTGCTTTTGAAGAATCTCAGCACTTTCAACTACTGAATAATTATCTTATTGAGTTGGGTTATCAGTATGGTGATTTTGACGCACATAATGGTCTTTGGAAAATGACCCATGAAACTGACTATGATGTACTCGCTAGAATGGCATTAGTGCCTCGCGTTTTAGAGGCTAGGGGGTTAGATGCTACACCCAAAATTCAAAAACGTTTTGAAAATTCTAACTTTAAGCCTATGGTTGGGTTATTAGATATTATCTTTAATGATGAAATTGGTCACGTAAAAATCGGTAATACCTGGTATCACACCTTGTGCCAACAACGAGACCTAGACCCAATACAAACCTTTGATCAATTAATACAGAAACATATTGGTGAGTCGCTACGTGGTCCGTTTAACATTGAAGCGAGAAAGTTAGCTGATTTTTCTGAAAACGAACTGAACTACCTACAAGCACTATAATATTATCTCAGTCCGCTTAACCAAGCATCGATGGTATTGGTTAATACTTGTGCTGTACCATTTTCCTTATAATAATGATCTGCACCCTTGATCACCATTTGTGCGCTTTTAGCATTAGCAGCAACATCCATCAAATTTTGTCTTGATTCAG
>QOAH01000115.1 GCA_003978185.1 Candidatus Thioglobus sp. | reverse complement strand
TTGTGCTTTATCTTGTGACTTAGGCTTTGCTTCAGACTTAGGCTTTTGTTGTGCTTTATCTTGTGACTTAGGCTTTGCTTCAGACTTAGGCTTTTGACTTTTATTGTTCTGAGGCCTAGGTTTTTTCTGCTGCTGAGTATTAGTCTGAGCGTTTCCTTGATTTTTATTACGATTCTTATTTCTATTTCTATTTCTATTTCTATTTCGATTATTTTGATTGGTGTGCTTACCCTTTGGTTTCTTTTTCTTAGTGCCAAACAGTGCTTTTTTAATTTTCTCAAATAATGAGAGTTGTTTCTTTTCAGGAACGCGTGTAGCTGGACGATTCATATCAATAGCCGGCACTTCAACTGTATTGGTTAAGCCATTTTCAGCTAAGTTGTATTGTGGCTTAGAGATGCCTTGGTAGCTTTTGTGTTGTTGTTTTTTGTCACCTTTTTGTTTGGTAATATTAAAGTTAGGGAATTGCATATAAGGATTAGGCAATAACGTGATTTTAATTTCATGCTTGTTTTCTAATCGAGCAATATCATTACGCTTTTCATTGAGTAGATAAGTAATGACATCAACACTAGATTGAATGTTTAGACGCTGTGTTTGACTAGAAGCGTTACAACCATCTTCTAATTGTCTTAGTATAGTTAATGCCAAACTTGGCACCGTTGGTGTGGTGCCGCTACCATGACACTGAGGGCAAGATTTTTCGACTGATTCAGTGACTGAGCTCATTAAGCGCTGTCTTGACATTTCGAGTAAACCAAACTGAGAGATTAAGCCAACCTGGATGCGTGCACGATCTGAATTTGTGGCTTGCTCCATGGCTTTTTCAATTGATTTTCGATGCTCTTCAGACGACATATCAATAAAGTCAATAACCACTAAGCCGCCAATATCACGCAGTTGCAATTGGATGGCAATCTCTTTAGCAGCTTCTAGATTGGTGTGATAAGCAGTTTCTTCAATATCAGAACCTCTAGTTGAACGGGCAGAGTTAATGTCAATTGCTGTCAACGCTTCAGTTGTGTCAAAGACAATCGTAGCACCTGTGCGCAGAGATACTTCACGATCAAACACGCTCCTGACTTGGTTTTCAACACCCATGTGATTAAACAAAGAGTGTTCAGAGATATCAAAGAATTTAATGCGGTCTAAATAATGAGGCAAGACAAAACTGACGAATTCTTTGGCATTTTGAAAAGTCTCCAAATCATCAATAACAACACTGTCAGTATCTTCACGTAAGTAGTCTCTCAGAGTACGAATTACAATGTCACTTTCTTGGTAAATTAAGAAAGGTGCTGAGCGTTTTTCTGCAGCATTATTGATTGAACTCCATAGCTCTGACAAGTAATCAACTTCCCATTGCAATTCTTCTAAACTTTTGCCAGATCCAGCCGTACGAATGATCAAACCAGAATTATCTGGCATGGTAATTTTTTGAATAATTTCTTTGAGTGCTTGCCTATCTGTTGAGGTAATTTGGCGCGAAATACCATGGCTTTTTGGATTGTTTGGCGTTAGGATCATGTAAGCACCAGCCAGGTTGATGTAAGTGCTTAGGGCGGCACCTTTATTGCCACGCTCTTCTTTTTCAACTTGAACAATAATCTCTTGTCCTTCTTTGAGAACATCGGAAATAGTGAGCTTGTCACCTTTGGCTTTAGCGCCGTTATAGAGGCTTTCTGCAACTTCTTTGAAAGGCAGGAAACCTTGTCTTTCTTTGCCGTAATCAACAAAGGCGGCTTCTAATGATTGTTCGACTCGGGAGATTTTCCCTTTGTAAATATTGCCTTTATTTTTTTGATTAAGGCTGGTTTCTATATTAAGATCAGTGAGTTTTTTGTTTTTGACAATGCCAACTCGGATCTCTTCTTTGTGAGTTGCATTGATTAAAATATGGTTCATGGTTTAGTCCTATTGACGGACTTTTTTCCACGTATAGAGGTTCAACACATACGTGCTGAATTGACATTAAAATGTGATTTATTTGATTCATAAATGATTCAAAAACCTATTCCTTAAAGGGTTTATACCCTTTTTCTCTTTATTACCGATAATGGATAATAAATGATTGTGTTACTCTATATGTGGCAAAAAAAAGCCCTAAATATTTATCGTAGTTTTTGTGGTATTTCGTTTAGTACAAAAACGTTTAAAAAAATTCTTGTTGCTGATGTAGATATAGCTAGAACATCAAGCGGCTCAATTATATCACAAAAATGTTTCTTTGCGTATTTACTGATTTAATGTTCGACCACCATCAACATTGATAATTTGTCCGGTGATGTAAGTAGAGTTGGCTAAAAATAAAACGGTATTGGCAATGTCAGTTGCACTTCCTTGTTTACCCAAGGCAATTTTATTTAGCATTTTATTTTTTTGCTCATCGGTTAATGAGGCTTCATTTTCTGGCCAAAGAATCGAACCAGGAGAAACGCCACAAACCCGTATTTCAGGTGCCAGTTCTTTGGCTAATGATTTAGTCATCATCGCAATGCCGGCCTTAGAAATATTATAAATTGCATGATTTTTAAGTGGACGCTCACCGTGGATATCAATAATATTGATAATACAGCCTGAAGTTTTTCTTAAAGTGTTTGTTAGTGATTGAGATAGAAAAAAAGGTGCCATCACATTGGTGTCCATAATGTTATGCCAAGTGTCTTGATCAGCCTCCTCAACAGGTGTCGGGTAAAAAACAGAGGCATTGTTAACCAAAACATCTAATTGTTCGATACTATGGCTTAATGCCTGAATATCGTTAAGATCAGACAGTTCTGCTTGAATAATCGAAGCTGAATCACTGCGCTGAGTATTGAGTGCTTGAGCCAGCGCTTCAGCAGCCTGTTTTGAGTGTCGATAGTGGATAATGATATTGAAACCATTGTCATGTAGTGTTTGTGCGATCTGTGCGCCAATACGTTGTGCACCGCCGGTGATTAATGCTGTTTTCATATAAAATAC
>QOAH01000026.1 GCA_003978185.1 Candidatus Thioglobus sp. | reverse complement strand
CTATCTGGTGTATCGCGAGAGGTTAATATCGCCTGCGTATTGGACGACACATATCAATCAGAGGATTTAATTAATAAATGGGTGTTAGTGCATGTGGGTTTTGCATTGAGTGTTGTTGATGAAGATGAAGCTCATAAAACTTTAAAAATATTAGACGAAATAGGTGAATTATCTGCAACTATGGACGACCTTGATCAGGGGAGTAAATAATGAAATATGTTGATGAATTCAGAGATCCAGATAAAGCCAAAAAATTACTTAAAGAAATAGATAGATTATGTTCTGAAATCACTCTTCCGGAAGATAGACCGATTCAAATTATGGAAGTTTGTGGAGGGCATACGCATTCCATTTTTCGTTATGGCTTAAAACAATTACTGCCGGATAATTTAGAATTTGTTCACGGACCTGGTTGTCCGGTCTGCGTATTGCCACGCTCTGTGGTTGATAATTGTATTCGTATTGCCGAACATGATGATGTGATCTTCACCACCTTTGGTGATGCGATGCGTGTACCAGGAAGTACCAAAAGTTTACTTGATGTAAAGGCAGAAGGTGGAGATATCCGTATGGTTTACTCACCCTTAGATGCACTCACTATTGCCCAGAAGAATCCTGATAAAAGAGTGGTATTTTTTGGATTGGGTTTTGAGACGACAATGCCATCAACTGCGTTGTCTATCATGCAAGCTAAGAAACAAGGGATTGATAATTTCTATCTATTTTGTAATCATATCACTATCATTCCAACGATAAAAGCAGTTCTAGACTCTCCTGGAATGCGCATAGATGGATTTTTAGGGCCTGGCCATGTAAGTCTAATCATTGGCACCCAGCCCTATAGATTTATTGCTGACGACTATCACAAGCCTTTGGTTGCAGCTGGTTTCGAGCCATTAGATATCTTACAATCAGTTTGGATGGTATTAAAACAATTAAAAAATGGTGAGGCAAAGATTGAAAATCAATATAGTAGGTTGGTGCATGAAGAAGGTAATGCAAGTGCCTTAAGCCCAATCCAAGAGGTATTCGAATTACGAGAATTTTTTGAATGGCGTGGTCTCGGATCGATCAACCATTCTGGGGTTAAGGTCAATGATAAATATAGGGCATTTGATGCAGAAGTAGAATTTGATCTAAAGGAAGTAACCGTTACTGATCCGGATGTCTGCCAGTGTGGTGAGGTGTTAAAGGGTGTTCTGAAACCATGGCAATGTAAAGTGTTCGGTAAAGAATGCACACCAGAAAAACCTTTAGGAGCGTTGATGGTTTCTACAGAAGGTGCGTGTTCTGCACAATATTCTTATGCTCAAAATATTGATTTAATTAACAAAAAATAATGAATAAAAAATACAAGGGTAAAAAAATTACCATGGCACATGGTAGTGGCGGGAAAGCCAGTAGTGATTTAATTACTGATATTTTTGTCAACACTTTTAATAATGATTACTTGGCCACAATGGAAGATCAGGCAAGATTTGACATGCCTGAAGGCCAGCTTGCATTGACTACCGATAGCTTTGTGGTCAGTCCTTTATTTTTTAATGGTGGTAATATTGGTAAATTAGCAATCACGGGAACAGTAAATGACCTGGCTGTTAGTGGAGCGAAACCATTGTATTTAACCTGCGGTTTAATTTTAGAAGAGGGTCTGCCGATTGAAACATTGGATAAGATTATTAAGTCAATGCAAAAAACTGCCGAAGAGGCAGGAGTTAAAGTGGTATGTGGCGATACAAAAGTTGTGGAAAGGGGCAGTGCTGATCAAATATTCATTAATACAGCTGGTGTGGGCGTCATAGCGGAAGGGGTAGAGATTCATTCGAGTAGCGCTTGTGTGGGTGACAAAATTATTGTTAATGGCTATATAGGTGATCATGGTGCAACCATCATGCAGTCCAGAGCGGAATTTGCCATCTCAGCAGATATTGATAGTGATTGCCAAGTACTGAATCATTTGGTGCAAAAAATGCTCAGTGTTTCAGATAATATCCATTCATTACGCGATGCGACTCGTGGCGGTGTCGCCACAGTATTGAATGAAATTGCTACAGACTCCAAAGTATGTATCAGCGTAAAGGAAGATAGTCTGCCAATCCGAGTGCCAACTCGCGGTGTATGTGAAATTTTGGGACTAGACCCCCTTTACCTTGCTAATGAGGGGACATTAGTTTGCGTAGTAAAGGCAGAGGATGCAGATACGGTTCTTGAGGCAATGAAACAAACTAAAGAAGGTGAAAATTCTTGTATTATTGGCGAAGTGATAGATGGCCCAGAAGGTGTTGTGGCTTTGAATACGTTATTTGGGGGTAATAAGATTATTGATAAATTGATAGGAGATCAATTACCAAGAATCTGTTAACTCGGGAAAATACTAACCAATCCTGTTATCTTTTTCATATTAACTTTTAACTAGGAGTTTAGATGCCTACCATTATTAATTTTAGCAAATGGATGCTAATTGCTTTAGTTGCTATTGCCACCACAATTGGCACAGTTACTATTTTTTATGGCACCTCGCTGCAGATGAAATATGACGGCATTACTGGCAAAGTGATTAGTGAGATTCTGTCACCCACACTACACCCAGATGCTATGAAAAAAGTTTACATGCCAATGGCTAATACCTTGCTGGATACTGGCGATATGGCAATGACAACTATTATTCGAGTACCTGTTGCTGACGATGTGTCAAATGAAGATGTTGAAGAGGCCATGATTAGCATTGCCTTTGAGGAGGGGATTGGTGCAGGTGGTATGCCAATATCTGAAATCGTTGAATCTCAAACAGGCGAGAAACAAAGACTGCTTAAAATCTTTAGATATTGCTCGCCATATACAGCTATGGCTATTATTGAATATTCGGATGCATTTTCAACATACCTGCCTTGTAGGATTGCTCTAGTTGAAGATAAGCTAGGTAAGCGCTGGTTATATACGTTGAACATGGACGTGTTAATTTATGGTGGCCGGCCGTTATCA
>QOAH01000106.1 GCA_003978185.1 Candidatus Thioglobus sp. | reverse complement strand
GCAAAACGAACCTTCCACAAGAACAATTGGCCTTGTTTCAATAAATCGTATTCATGCCTACTTAAGTAAGATTTATCAACCAAATCAGACAAAAGGTTCACGTCAAAATACCATTTTGCTACCCAAGCAACAGTTTGAATATCCCTTAAACCACCTGGGCTTTCTTTTAGGTTGGGCTCAAGATTGTAAGCCGTATTTGAATAATTTAGATGACGGTTGTGTTGCTCTTTTTGCTTTTCTACTAAGAACGACTGAGATGACCAGTTACTCGCCTTAATCATTGACTTCATCTTTAAGAATAAAGCATTTTTACCAACCAATAATCGAGACTCTAGTAGATTAGTTACCACACTCAAGTCATCAATTTCAATTGCGCAATCGTTAATATCACGTGTTGCATGCCCCACTTCTAAACCCACATCCCACAAGAAAGTTAAAAATTTAGAAACACCCTTCTGGTATTGTTCGTGCGTACCATTTGGAATTAAAATCAATAAATCAATATCAGAATACAGATGTAATTCACCTCGGCCAAAACCACCTACAGCCGCCAAACACAGTTCGCTATCAATCTCAAACGTCTGCCAAATGTCTTTTAATAGAACATCAATACCATCGCTACGAGCCAATACTAATGATTCTACTGAATCAGGGTCTTTTAAAAAATCAGCCTCAACTGATTTCTGTAATGTTTGATATCGAGTTTTAAAGTCATCTAAAAGCATGACTAGATGATAACTGATTAGTTGTCTATTTGAGCAATATAATCAAGAGCCAACTTAAGGCGGGCTAAAGTTCTATCCTTACCGACAAGTTCAGCCACCACATCAATACTGCCTGCATTACCTGTACCACTGAGAGCCAACCTAAAAGGCTGACCAACTTTACCAAAACCGACGCCCTGCTCATCACATACCGTTTTTACAACATCGTGAATCGCTACACTAGACCAATCTTCTAGCTGTGAATAATGATCAATTAAGGCCTTAATGATTGGCTCAGCTGCAGGTTTAAACTGCTTACTGGCGGCCTTTTCATCAAATTGGTCAAAATCTTGATAAAACATCTTCATACTCTGTGCCATTTCAACCAAGGTTTTGCTGCGTTCTCGTAGCGCATCAACCACTTTAGTAATATCAGGGCCGCTACTAACATCGATTGCTTGACTATTAAGGTGCCAATCAAGCTGCCCAATCAAATGAGTCATGTCAGCGGATTTTATATATTCTTGATTAAGCCATAATAATTTGTCCTGGTTGAAACTACCTGGCGCCTTATTAACGTCTTTTAGATCGAATAATCGAATCATTTCATCAATAGAAAACACCTCTTGATCACCATGTGACCAACCTAAACGTACCAAATAATTCAGTAATGCTTCGGGTAAAAATCCCGCATCACGATAGGCCATAACACTCACTGCACCATGGCGCTTGGAAAGTCTTGCGCCATCACTACCCAAAATCATCGGCAAGTGTGCAAATGCTGGTAAATCCCAGCCAAGTGCTTCATATAAATTGATTTGCCTAGGAGTGTTGTTAATGTGATCATCACCACGAATCACGCAGTCAATCTCCATATCATGATCATCAACCACCACAGTCAAATTGTAAGTGGGTGTGCCATCACTACGTGCAATAATCAAATCATCCAGCTCTTTGTTATGTACGCTAATCTCGCCTTTAACCAAATCTGAAAACACTACACTACCCTCGACTGGATTTCGAAAACGCACTACACCAGCGGTTAGATTTTTATGTTGGCAATGGCCATCATATTTGGCTTTTTCACCTTTGGCCATTAATTCATCACGCAGGATTTGTAGGCGTTCTTGCGAACATTCGCAATAATAAGCTTTGTCTTCTTCTAAAAGCTGTCGAACCACAATCTTATACCGATCAAATCGATCGGTTTGATAATAAGGGCCTTCGTCATGATCTAATCCTAGCCACTTCATGCCATCCAAAATCGCATCAACTGAAGCTTGGGTGGATCGCTCTCGATCTGTATCTTCAATACGCAAGATAAATTTACCCTGCTCTTTTCTGGCCCATAACCAAGCAAATAACGCCGTTCTAGCGCCGCCAATATGCAAGTAGCCTGTTGGAGAAGGTGCGAATCTTGACTTCATTAATTTAAGAAATCTTTTCGGCTTTAGCGTACCAAGCTTGTGCTTTTTCAGTGTCTTTTGGCACTTCTTTTCCGTCTTCATACAGCATGCCTATTGCGTACATTGCACCTGGCAAATCAAAATCGGCTGCTTTTTCAAACCACTCAATGGCTTTATTAATGTCTTTTTCTATACCCTCGCCGGTCATATAAGCCACGCCAATCATATGATGCGCAAAAGCATGGCCTTGCTCAGCTGCTTGAATAAAATTTTCAAGGCCTAAAGGTTGATTTTCAACCATACCTAAACCATTCATTTGCATCATGCCTAAACGCCATAATGATTCTGCATCACCTTGAGCAGCCAGTGGTGCTAACAGCTGGTAAGCCATAGAAAAATTTTTTGAATCAAAAGCAGCTATACCACTGTGTAAATCTGCTGAGAAAGCGTCGGTTTCGTTAGAATTAGGCATTGTTGTTTATATTATAAAAATAGAATAATTTTACACGGTTATAATGTATTTTTAAACCTTCAAACAACCTCAATATTAGCATGGAATTTAATCAACAAGAATCTGAGCAAAATTCTATTATTTCTGTTGAAAATTTCCAAATTAAATTAGCTCATGTCACACTAAAAACCCCTTGTTTTATCTCGCCCAAATATTTCACAGAAACCGAAATAATCAATTTAGATGAATTAGATAAAGCTTTGCTTTTTCCACTAAGCTCACAAGATGACATTGATTTACTTATCATTGGCACAGGTGATACAACTCGGTTCTTACACCCAAAACAACAAGTAGCTATTCAGCAAATGGGTATTGGGGTAGAAAGCATGAATAGCGAATCTGCTTGTCGAAGTTTTAATTTGTTGTTATCTGATATTCGACGCGTTGGTTTGC
>QOAH01000084.1 GCA_003978185.1 Candidatus Thioglobus sp. | reverse complement strand
TGATACTTTTGTAATCTCTTTAAACAGCTTTAAAGATGATGCAGTTGCGCAGTATTCAGACGTTTTATTGCCGATTGCCAGTTTCTACGAAACATCAGGCTCACATGTGAATGTCGAAGGCGAAGTTCAATCATTCGCAGCAGCGGTGAATGCGCCAAGCAATGCAAAACCAGCCTGGAAAGTGCTAAAAGTATTGGCTGATTTGCTAGAGTTACCAGGCTTCCATTATGCGGATTCATCACAAGTTACCAGTGAGATTAAGCATCAAAGCCACAAGCAACATGCACATAATGAAAGTATTGATATAAAAGTTAAGAGAGGTATTAATGTTATTTGGCAAAAGTCGCCTTATGCTGTTGATGTTTTATCTAGACACGCAACCTCATTGCAAGCGACCAATATTGGCCAAATTAACAGCGCTTCAATGAACAAAACCACAGCCAAAAAGCTAGAAGTCGCACAAGACGATGAGTATCTAGGCGTACCAG
The DNA here is from genome assembly GCA_003978185.1 of Candidatus Thioglobus sp. The sequence goes on along the minus strand of QOAH01000084.1, from coordinate 2,532 downwards.
TAGCCATTAACGAGACAGTGGCTAATAATTGTGTATTTGTTAATGCCAATCACTCAACAGGAGTGCAGTCATGATGGCATTGTGGCAATCGTTTGTTGAATTAGTTCATGAATTAATACCATGGTTTGACGGATCGATCGCAACCATTTTAATCATTTTAATTAAAGCCATAGCCCTGGTGATGCCACTGATGTTGGTAGTAGCTTACTTCACTTATGCCGAGCGTAAAGTAATTGGTTATATGCAGTTGCGTATTGGTCCTAACCGCGTTGGCCCGAAAGGTTGGTTGCAACCGATTGCAGATGCTTTAAAGCTAATGACCAAGGAAATTATTTTTCCAACCAAGGCTAATATATATTTATTCTTATTAGCGCCAATATTAGCGATTGCACCTGCAATTGCAGTTTGGGCAGTTATTCCTTTTGACGAAGGTATTTACGTGGCCAATCTAGACATTAGTTTGTTGTATGTTCTAGCGATTGGCTCCATTGGTGTATATGGCATTATTTTAGCGGGTTGGGCATCTAACTCTAAATACCCACTCTTAGGTGCGTTACGCAGTGCGTCGCTCTTAGTTTCTTATGAAATTGTGATTGGCTTTGCTTTAGTAACCGTGGTGATGATTGCGGGCAGTGTAAATCTTAATGATATTGTTATGGCACAGAAAGGTGGTATTCTACATTGGTACTGGATTCCATTATTCCCAATGATGATCATCTTCTTTATTTCTGCCTTGGTAGAGACTAACCGCGCACCATTTGACGTGGTAGAAGGTGAGTCAGAGATTGTAGGTGGCACCCATGTTGAGTATTCTGGTATGACCTTTGCGGTATTTTTCTTAGCAGAGTACGCCAACATGATTCTCATGGCGGTACTGGCTGTAATCATGTTTTTTGGTGGTTGGCATTCTCCATTTGAAGGGATTCCATTTATGGAATCAATGTTTGCGTGGGTACCAGGCATTATCTGGTTATTAGCAAAAACAACTTTCTTTATGTTTTTGTATTTGTGGATACGTGCAACTTTCCCACGTTTTCGATACGATCAAATTATGCGCTTGTCATGGAAGATTTTTTTACCATGGACCATCGCTTGGATTTTTGTGGTCGCGTTGATGACACAACTAAAAATAGGACCTTGGTTCTAGTACTGATACTGGGAGTGTAATTTATGATTGATAATATTAAAAAATTAGTAAAAAATTTCAGTTTAAGTGAGTTACGTGGTGGTATGAAAATTACCGCGAAAGAGCTGATTAATAAAAAAATTACGGTTCAGTATCCAGAGGAAAAAACACCGATTTCACCACGTTTTAGAGGATTACATGCATTGCGACGTTACCCAAATGGTGAAGAGCGTTGTATTGCTTGTAAACTCTGTGAAGCGGTTTGTCCGGCTAATGCAATCACCATTGAATCAGAAATGCGAGATGATGGAACGCGCCGTACAACACAATACGATATTGATTTGTTTAAGTGTATTTTTTGTGGCTTTTGTGAAGAGGCGTGTCCAGTTGACGCCATTGTTGAAACTCAGATTTTTGAGTACGCTTTCGTAGGCTCAAGAGATGGAAATGACAATACAAAAGGACAATTTGGTAGCATTATTACTAAAGACCAATTATTAGAAGTGGGCGATAAAAATGAAAAAATGATCACCCAAACTAAGTTAGAAGACGCAAAGTATAAATAAAGGCCAATTATGACATTTGATCAAATATTATTTTATGTGTTTTCGTTTTGGTTTATTGCCAGTTCATTGGCAATGATTTTTTCGCGCAATGCGGCAAAAGCAGTCTTGTTCTTAATTCTATCGTTCTTTTCTGCTGCCAGTATTTGGATCCTGTTAGAAGCTGAATTTTTAGCCATTACCCTGATTTTGGTTTATGTCGGTGCTGTCATGGTACTGTTCCTATTTGTTATTAAGATGCTGAACATTGATAAGTCAACGCTACGTGCAAAGTTTGCCGGTTATTTACCATTAGGTCTGCTTGTAGCAGCGATTATTATTGCTGAGATGACTTTGGTCCTGGGTGGTAATCAGTTTGGTCTAGATGTGATAGCGGCACCGGAAAGACATGCGGCGGATTACAGTAATATTACTGTATTGGCGATGCAACTCTATACGACTTATGTTTACCCATTTGAATTAGCAGCTGTGCTGTTGCTAATTGCGATTATTGCAGCGATTACTTTAGTACACCGTAATGAAACCAGTCGTAAGAAGCAATCAATTTCAGAGCAAGTGAATGTTCAGGCCAAAGATAGGGTGCGTCTTGTTTCAATTGCATCGCCTAAAAAGGAGAATAAATAATGGTTAGTTTGAGTGATTATTTAATTCTAAGTGCGATTATTTTTTGCATTGGTCTAGTTGGTATTTTTGTTAATCGTACAAATATCATCACCTTGTTGATGTGTGTTGAATTGATTTTGGTAGCGGTTAATACTAACTTTATTGCTTTCTCACATTTTTTAGGCAATGAAGCGGGGCAAATTTTTGTCTTCTTTATTTTAACGGTGGCAGCGGCAGAGG
>QOAH01000013.1 GCA_003978185.1 Candidatus Thioglobus sp. | reverse complement strand
TGGTGACCAAACTAAAAAAGTGATGGTGGCTAGACCCAAGGTGGTCCAAACAAAATAAGGAATAATACGGTCAATTGTACAAACGATACGGCTTTTGTTGGCCCGGGTGTTTTCGACCAGGTCTACAATTTGAGCAAGTGCTGATTGCTTGCTTAACTGTGTGGCTTCGACTTCAAAACTACCGTTAATATTCAATGTGCCGGCAAACACATCGTCGCCCAAACACTTACCCACTGGTAGTGATTCTCCACTGAGTAATGACTCATCAACCTCGCCAGATCCTAGACGTACAATACCATCAATAGCAATACGCTCGCCTGGTTTAATAAGGACAATATCGCCAACTTCAATCGTACTAATGGGTTTTATGTGCTCACCATCATTTGTTTTAACCAGTGCAATATTGGGTTGTAATTGTTGCAAGCTGGTAGAAGCCGATAAAGCAGATTTCTTGCTAGAGGCTTCTAAGTATCGGCCAATCAAAATCACAAAGATAAAGTTAACCACTGTATCGAAGTACACTTCACCTCTAGTGGAGAAGCCTAACAATACATATACCGAATAAAAATAGGTCGCCAGCGCGCCAATACTAATTGGCACATCCATATTCATGTAGCGGTTCTTAACACCAAAATAGGCATTTTTCAAAAATGGATAACCCGCATAAAATAATGTAGGTGTCGCCAGCACAAAGCCCAGCCATTGGAAATATCCATGATACTGACCACCACTAGCACCAGTGTACATGGCTATCGAGATCCACAAAAGATTCATCATTGTAAATCCAGCAAAACCAATGCGATAAAGCATGGCTTTATTTTTACGTTGTTGCACCACTTCAGCAATATTTTGCTGATATGGCATTGCCGCATAACCCAAATCAGCCAACGTTTGCATAATCAATGACAGATTAATTTTTCCATCTTCCCAACAGATACGGATACGCTTATCAGTTAAATTAACACGTACCCAAATAATCCCATTCATTACGCCAAGCGCACGCTCAACCAACCAGACACAAGCTGCGCAATGAATGGTGTTGCTAATCAATGTGATAGTTTTAGTGCCTGGATCGGACGATTGTAGAAATGGTTGCTGGAAAACAAGTGAATCATAAAACTCTAGCGGATATTCTAAATCAACTGAAGGTAAGAGCGTTGAAGTTTGCTGATCATAAAAAGCACCCAAACCACTGTCATAAATGGTTTGACAAACACTAGCACAACCCACACAGCAAAAATTTTGTTGTGTATCTTGAATAATCACCTCGACTCTATTAGTTAAGGTGACTGGCAAACCGCAGTGGTAACAAACATTAGACATAATAGACTGATTTTATTGTATTTTTTTATTAGGTTCTCTTATAATATGAAGTTATGAAGCGTTTAACACTATTTGGTTTATTCTTACTACTCAGCACTGCCAGTATCGCTGCTGATCAAATTCGTCTATACAAGCAATATATTGTAGGCACCCCAAAAACCCATTTACAAAAGATACACAAATTAGAAGACTGTTCAATCAAATACGAACAGGGTACATTGTGTATGCAGAATCACTCATTGTCAGGTGAAAATACAGAAATCGCCTTCCGATTTTTAAAAGACCAACTGGTGTCTATCGCACTAATGATGCCACTGAGCGACGTTAGTAAGATTAAAAAAATGTTTTACGTACTGAAAACACAATTTGATTTGGTGCTTATTGAAGATGGCAAAGAGCGCTTAGATATCATCGAGATTAGCGCCAATACATTCGCCAAACAAGAGTTCACTAAATTGATTGCTGAGTTCGAAAACAACGCTTATAAAAAATTCAACATTAAATACACCTTTATTAGCAAAGACGAGTTTAAAACTCAATCGCTCAAAGCTCGTAATTTTTCAGAGATATTCAAAGATGCACCCACACACATGCGCGCTGCCACCTATAGTGTGGGCCGTAAAGATGGGCAAGTCATCGGCACAATCAGCTTCATTGTACCGGGCATTACTCAAGCCTACCTAGACCAAAACCCCATTGTTGAAGATTTCTAGCCCATCATCATGACCCAAATTCACGGCATAATTCTTGCAGCAGGCAAAGGCACGCGCATGAATTCATCAAAGCCAAAAGTCTTACAAATACTTTCAGACAAAACCCTGCTCGGGCATGTACTTGCACAAGCTCAACAGTTATGCTCAAAAGTACATGTGGTATATGGCTTTGGTGGAGATCAAGTGCGCCAACATATTAATGATGACTCTGTTAATTGGGTAGAGCAAGCCAATCAACTTGGCACGGGCCATGCGGTCCAACAAGCCATGCCGCACATTGATGACGATTCAATATCCTTAATACTGTATGGTGATGTTCCACTGATTGAACAAGCAACCCTAAATGACTTAATTACTCAAGCACAAAAAAGTGACATATCGCTACTCTCTGTCATTTTGGACAATCCTTCAGGCTATGGCCGTATCATTCGCGACAACAATCAAATCCAAGCTATTGTTGAGCAAAAAGATGCTAACAAAGAACAGCTCGCAATTTGTGAAGTAAATACCGGTATTATGGCGGTTAATAGCAGTTTATTAAAAACTTACTTATACGGCTTAGACTCTAACAACGCCCAGGGTGAGTTATATTTAACTGACATTATTGCAATGGCAGTGAATGATGGAAAAACTATTGCATCCGTCATTACAGACAACGAATTTGAGGTAGCTGGTGTGAACGATAAAATACAACTCGCAGAATTAGAAAGAACCTTCCAACAAAACCAAGCTACCCAATTTATGCAGCAAGGGTTAATGTTAAAAGATCCCGCCCGTTTTGATTGCCGAGGTAATTTGAGCTTTGGACAAGACTGTGAAATCGATGTCAATGTAGTGGAAGGTGAAGTGACGCTAGGTGATAATACAACCATCGCACCAAACTGTGTCATTAAGAATGCTGTCATTGGCAGCAACGTATCCATATTGCCAAACTCAGTGATTGAAGATGCCGTCATTGGCAATGGCGCATCCATCGGGCCATTTGCACGCATCCGCCCAGAATCTAACATTGGTGAAAACGCAAAAGTTGGTAATTTTGTCGAGGTAAAAAAATCCACCATTGGTAAAGGCTCAAAGGTCTCACACCTAAGTTATGTGGGCGACACTACCATGGGTGATGATGTTAATATCGGTGCTGGTGTGATTACTTGTAACTATGACGGCGCTAACAAACACCAGACCACCATTGAAGACGGCGCATTCGTCGGCTCAGATACGCAACTCATTGCTCCAGTCACCATTGGTAAAAATGCCACCATTGGCGCAGGCTCTACCATCACTAAAGATGTGCCAGAAGCTCAGCTCAGCTTAAGCCGTTCTAAACAAACCACCCTGAAAAACTGGCAACGCCCCGTTAAGAAATAAGAAATTATCGGCATAGATTTTTTTTACTTAAAACACAAAATATTGCTATATTTAGCCTAAATTATACTATAACAACCTAAAATTTAGATAAATAGACTATTTTTTATTAAAAATAGCCGTTTTATACGAAAAATTTGCTAATTTTAGATAAAAACTCTATTTAATTGGTTTTAAAATAGTAATTTTTTCAAAAATAAAGGCGTAAGGAACTTTAAAAAGCAGAAGCTTATAAATTACAAGTGACTGTTTTTGAAAATTTCGACAACAAAGAGTTTGGTGAAAATGACTTTTTTTAGAACTCGATGCCTTCAATCTCAGCGATGGTATGAATATCCTTATCACCACGCCCTGAAAGATTGATAATGATATTTTTACCTTTGCCTAGCTCTTGAGCGAGCTTAATGCCGTAAGCTACGGCGTGAGAAGATTCTAACGC
>QOAH01000030.1 GCA_003978185.1 Candidatus Thioglobus sp. | reverse complement strand
CAACCATGTCTTTAGCCTCTTTAAGACCTAAGCCAGTGATGCCACGTACTGCTTTAATAACCGCAACTTTCTTCTCACCGAACGATGTCAATACAACATCGAACTCTGATTGCTCTTCTGCTGCGCCAGCATCTGCTGCCGCTGCTACTGGTGCTGCTGCTGCTGCTGCTGCTGATACACCGAACTTCTCTTCCATTGCTGAAACTAATTCAACAACATCCATTACAGACATGTCTGCAATTGCATTTAAAATATCGTCATTTGATAATGCCATGATATTTACTCCTTTTATTTATTATTGTTTTTGGTCACGAACTGCCGCTACCACTCGAGTTACTTTTGTCGGAACTTCGTTCCTAGTTTCTCTACCGGTGCTAACATAAGCGCCATAACCAGACTGATCGCTTGATCTTTAGTTGGTAAGTCTGCAATACGCTTAAGCTGATCTGCTTCCACAAATTCGCCTGAAACGCCCAAACCCTTAACGACTAAATCTTCGTTATCTTTAACGAAATCATTAAATACGCGTGCTACTGCACCTGGATCTTCCTGAGAAAATCCAAGAATTACCGGTCCGCTAAGAACGGGTAGTACACACTCGCATTCAGTCTTCGCTAGTGCTATTTTTGCTAAGGTATTCTTTACAACACGTAAAGTTACATCAGCATCCATCGCACTGGAACGTAGATTAGTCATTTGTTCAACTGTCAATCCACGATACTCGGCCACGCCAACAGAAATTGCACTATTAGCTAGTGAATTTACTTGTTCGACAACAACCTTTTTTGCTTCAAGATTTAGAGCCATTTGCCTCTCCTGAACAGTTTAAAAAAGAAAGCCATCATTTGATAACTTTCGCCACAGAGTATTCGCATACCCTCTACATAGGCCGAGTGTGTTACCACTCAATTAAACAAATACTCCAGGAGGAATATCCGAACCTATGGTCTTTGAGGCCATGCAGAAATAACGCTGCGACCCAAAGAATTCTTTTGCTTAATCTAATTAAAGATCAAGTGATGCTAAATCAACCGATACGCCTGCGCCCATCGTTGAAGAAACACTTAATTTTTTAAAGTACACGCCTTTAGCTGAACTTGGCTTCGCCTTTTTCAACGCTTCCATTAGTGTCGCAATATTTTCACTTAATGCTTTCACATCAAAAGATGCTTTACCAACGCCAGCGTGAACAATAGCAGCCTTATCTGTACGGTAACGCACTTGACCTGCTTTTGCATTATTAACTGCAGTTGCAACATCTGGTGTTACGGTACCAACCTTAGGGTTAGGCATCAAACCACGTGGGCCTAATATTTGACCTAAACGACCAACCACACCCATCGCATCAGGTGATGCAATGACAACATCGTAATTAAGATCGCCATCTTGCATGGATTTCATTAAATCTTCCATACCAACAACATCTGCACCTGCTGCTTCAGCTTTAGCTACGTTATCACCTTGTGTAAATACTGCAACTCGAACGGTTTTACCCGTACCATTTGGCAATACAACTGCACCACGAACGTTTTGATCTGACTTCTTAGAGTCAACACCAAGATTAACACTAACGTCAATAGATTCGTCAAATTTTGACGTTGCACATTCTTTAATTAAAGTTAATGCATCTTCAATTGTATAACGTTTACCGATTTCAACTTTAGCCGCAATGTCTTTTTGTTTTTTTGTTAATTTAGCCATCTGATCAACCCTCCACTACAATACCCATCGAACGGGCAGTACCAGCAATAATAGTCACTGCTGCATCCATGTCATTTGCATTCAGATCTTTCATTTTGATCGAAGCAACTTCTTCTAATTGTGCGCGTGTAATCTTGCCAACTTTGTCAGTATTTGGCACACCAGAACCTTTCTTAATACCGGTTACTTTTAAGATTAACAATGCAGCTGGTGGTGTTTTGGTAATAAAAGTAAAGCTACGGTCGTTATAAACCGTAATCACCACTGGCACCTTCATGCCCTTATCAATGTCTTGTGTTTGTGCGTTGAACGCCTTACAGAAATCCATAATGTTCACACCATGCTGACCCAATGCAGGACCTACTGGTGGTGAAGGATTAGCTTCTTGTGCTGGAATCTGCAGCTTAATATATGATTCAATTTTTTTAGCCATTTTTCTTCCTTGAGGTGTTTGCCTCGTATTTGGGTATAACGCCTATTAAGCTTCCCTGTTAAATCACAACCCTAAAATAGGCTAAGGTTGCCTCTCTTTATGTCTTCTCTACTTGAGAAAACTCTAATTCTACTGGTGTAGTTCGTCCAAAAATTAACACCTCTACTTTGAGTGTATTCTTTTCGTAATCAACCGCTTCAATGGTGCCGTTGAATTCGTTAAACGGTCCGTCAATCACCAAGATTTCTTCACCTGGTTGATAAGCCACTTTAGGCTTAGGCTTGTCAGCACCTTCTTGTACGCGAGCCATAATTTTATCAACTTCACGCTGTGTAATAGGAGAAGGCTTGCCTGATGAACCGCCAATAAAGCCAATCACATTATTGGTATTTTTTACCAATAACCAGCTTGGCTCAGTGAGCTCCATATTAACCAACATATAACCAGGGAAAAACTTACGTTCAGCCATTTTCTTTTGGCCGTCTTTAAGTTCCACAACTTGCTCAGTTGGAATCATGACGTCACTTACTAAGTCTTCTAGACCTTCTCTTATAACTGATTCTTCAATTGCGGTTTTAACTTTCGCTTCATAACCACTTCTTGCATGAAGCACATACCATCTTTTAGCCATTGTATCCCTTAGTGTGTTATTAGCTGAACAGCCCAGGTCAAAATTGCATCGACAATCCATAGGAAAATCGCAACAATCACCACCGCCACCATAATCATGCCAGTGGTCTTAACCGTTTCATCACGCGTTGGCCAAACAACCTTACGTAATTCAATCTTGGTTTCTTTAAAAAATGCATTTAATCGAACACCTTGAGGCGCTTTAAAAAATACAAAAGCAGCTAATACTAGCCCTGCCAATAAAACCAATACTTTATATAGTGTTGTATTTAACCCTAATGGATCTTGGTAATAAAGCACAAAAGAGCCTAATATAATTAGGATTGATAACATCATTCCTATTGATGACTCTGTTTTTACTTGACTTTCTACACTCTTACTCACATTACACCTTTAATATGGCAGGCAAGGAGGGACTCGAACCCCCAACCAACGGTTTTGGAAACCGCCACTCTACCAGTTGAGCCACTTGCCTAAAACTTTAAAGACTTGAGCGCTATGCTCAAGCCAGTTGCTTATCTTTAAATAAACTAACTATTAATCCGTCACCTTAGCAACAACACCCGCACCAACTGTGCGACCACCTTCTCTAATAGCGAATCTTAAGCCGTCTTCCATAGCGATCGGTGAAAGCAGCTCTACTTGCATTTTCACGTTATCACCTGGCATTACCATC
>QOAH01000001.1 GCA_003978185.1 Candidatus Thioglobus sp. | reverse complement strand
ATTACTTCTGTCGCAACCACAATTGTTGCTTCAGCAGTTTTATACTTTGCTTGTCTGCGCTTATTAGGCATCAGGATGAAACAACTATGAATACCGTACAATGTGTGAAATTAAACCAAGAACTCGAAGCCCTAGATAGGGCGCCCTACCCTGGCGAATTAGGCAAAAGAATTTTAGCTGGCGTTTCTAAACAAGGCTGGCAACTATGGCTAGATCATCAAACCATGCTAATTAATGAGAACAACCTTAATATGCTTGATGAAAAAGCACAAAGCTACCTTAAAGAACAAATGGAAAAATTCTTCTTTTCTGAGCAAGGTGCGGATGACATTCAAGGATTCACCCCTAGTAATTAAATCATGGCCAATCTATTTATTATTGCCGCTCCTTCTGGTTGTGGCAAAACCTCTTTAGTTAAAGCGCTGATTGAGAGAGTAGACAGCTTGTGCGTCTCGGTATCCCACACAACGCGCGCCGCGCGCCCAGGTGAAGAGCACGGTAAAAACTACTTTTTTGTTTCTAAAGAAGATTTTAATGAGATCAGCAACAACGATGGTTTTATTGAATCTGCCCAAGTCTTTGATAATTTTTATGGCAGTGCCAAACAAACCGTTAAAGATCTGCTTAAACAAGGGCAAGATGTCATCTTAGAAATCGATTGGCAAGGTGCACAACAAGTTAAGCAAAGCTTTACAGATGCAATCGGTATCTTTATCTTGCCACCATCAATTTCGGCCCTAGAAGAACGCCTAACCGACCGGGGTCAAGACGATCAAAGTATTATCGATCGAAGAATGCAAGACGCCGTTAGTGAAATGCAACATTTTAATGAATTTGATTACTTAGTCATTAACGATGATTTCAATATCGCTCTAAACGATTTAACCCATATTATTTACACACAACGTCTTAGCTTAGCTCAACAAACACAGCAGCAGCAAGATTTACTTAAACAGTTGATATAACACGTAAATTGCGTATAATATCACTCCTTACTAATATTAACCATTAGTTATAATTATAGTAATTTATATGAGTCTTATGAGTCAAGAATTCGCTTTACCTGCTGTTAGAACCTCAAGTTCGTTAGAGGTTCAAAAATATCCTCCGATTCTTACCCCGGAAGAAGAGCACGCTTTAGCAATCGAACTTTATGAAAATCACGACCTTAGCGCTGCAAGAAAATTAGTCTTGTCACACATGCGTTTTGTGGCCTTTATTGCCCATGGCTATAAAGGCTATGGCTTAGAACAAGCAGATCTTATTCAAGAAGGCACTATCGGCTTAATGAAAGCGGTGAAGCGCTTTAATCCACACAAAAATGTACGACTAGCATCTTTTGCCGTGTATTGGATTCGCGCTGAAATTCACGAATTTATCTTTAAAAACTGGAAAATTGTTAAAGTGGCCACCACCAAGGCGCAACGTAAATTATTTTTCAAACTTAGAAAGGCCAAATCACACATCTACAATTCGTTAAACGAATCACAAGCTGATGAGATTGCTAATGATTTAGGCGTACGCCGCAAAGATGTACTAGAAATGGAATCACGCCTACAATTTAATGATGTAGCCTTTGGTATCTCCGATGATGAAGATTCCTCAGCGCCTGAGCATTATTTAACCGATGATAATACGCAAACACCTGAGCAATTATTACTCAGTGATGACACTCATAAAAACCAACAACAGCAGCTTTACCAAGCACTTTCTTTACTCGATGCAAGAAGTTTAGATATTTTGCAATCCAGGTACTTGAAAGAAGAAAAAACGACCCTACATACTTTAGCAGACAAGTATGGTATTTCCGCCGAGCGGGTTCGTCAACTTGAAAACAAAGCAATGCAAAAACTTAAAGCCTCTTTGGAAACTCAAGCGCTTTAATAAAAAGTTTAAGCAATTTGCTTTAATAAAATTATTATTTATTCATTAGGAGAAAAAATGAACATTCGTCCCCTTCACGATCGCGTGATTGTTCGTAGAACAGAAGAAGAAAAAACCACCGCTAGCGGTCTTATCATCCCTGATTCAGCCACTGAAAAACCTTCAAAAGGTGAAATCTTAGCGGCTGGTAATGGCAGAGTAAACGACAATGGTGATGTCTTTGCTTTAGATGTTAAAGTTGGCGACCAAGTGTTATTTGGTCAATTCGCTGGTACTGAGATTAAAGTTGATGGCGAAACATTGCTAGTCATGCGTGAAGACGATATTGTCGCAGTTGTTGAATAAAGGAGATTAAGAATGTCAGCAAAAGAAATTAAATTTGGCGCAGATGCCAGAAACCTAATGTTAGATGGCGTTAATATGCTTGCTAACGCAGTAAAAGTAACGCTAGGACCTAAGGGTAGAAATGTTGTTTTAGACAGATCGTTTGGCGCACCTACCATCACTAAAGATGGTGTATCGGTTGCACAAGAAATTGAGCTTGAAGGTAAGTTTGAAAATATGGGCGCACAAATGGTGAAAGAAGTTGCCTCTAAAACCAATGATGTTGCTGGTGATGGCACGACAACAGCCACAGTATTAGCACAAGCATTAGTTGCTGAAGGTGTTAAATCTGTCGCAGCTGGCATGAACCCTATGGACCTTAAGCGTGGCATAGATAAAGCAACTGAAGCTGCTGTTAAGGCACTAAGAGATTTATCACAACCTTGTAATGATACGAAAGCAATTGCTCAAGTAGGTACAATTTCAGCCAATTCAGACTTATCAGTAGGTGAAATTATTGCTGAAGCCATGAAAAAAGTGGGCAATGCTGGCGTAATTACCGTTGAAGAAGGTTCTGGTTTTGACAATGAATTAGAGGTAGTAGAAGGTATGCAATTCGAGCGTGGTTACTTATCGCCTTACTTTGTTAATAACCAAGACACCATGAGTGCTATTTTAGAGATGCCCCATATTTTATTAAATGAGGCAAAAATTTCAAACATTCGTGACTTACTACCCGCTTTGGAGATTGCTCAAAAATCTGGCAGACCGTTATTAATCATTGCCGAAGACATCGAGGGTGAAGCCTTAGCAACATTGGTTGTTAATAATATGCGTGGTATTGTGAAAGTCGCAGCGGTTAAATCACCAGGTTTTGGTGATCG